>NZ_JAMPKN010000024.1:0-62285 GCF_039962155.1 Trichocoleus desertorum AS-A10
GGTGCTATCTTGGCTTTCAAACTATTCTCTTTTCTAGGTGCGGGGGCCGACTGATTCGGTGCGCTTCCGCGCCCCTTCTCCCTCGACCGCTTAGCCAATATAACGAAGTCCACTGGTAGCTGTCAACCCCTTAAACCTGGTTTTTCTAAAATTGCCTCAAGGCAAGTTACTACATGGGTTTGAGCGATCGCAGCTTGTGGATAGCGACCGGAATGCCTATTTCTGACCTAAGCTTTTTCAGAAAAATGCCTAGCAGTAAGTTCATTCGTAAATGTAAGTAAGGCGGAAAGCTGTTGTCTCTTCAGTACCCCACTTCAATGGGAGTATGAGTTAAAGAGGGGATTGCTGCTTAACTTTGACTTCCATGAAAAATTCAACTGCCGTATTGCCACCATTTTTGGTCTTAGATCAATTGCTGCAAAGCTGGTTACTAGAGGATATTGGGCGAGGCGATCGCACCACTCAAAGTCTTTTAAGCCAAACCACAGACTTGAGGGAAGCCAAATGGATCGCTAAAGAGGCTGGAGTGATTGCTGGTCTACCAATCGCGGCGAGAGTTTTTCAGATTTTGAACGCGCAAGTTAGCTTAGTGACGGACATCAAAGAGGGCGAGTACTGTGAGGTTGGTCGAGTGGTGGCTCGGCTACACGGACCGATGGACGCGCTGTTGACAGGTGAACGAGTTGCTCTCAATTTAGCTATGCGACTGAGCGGAATTGCGACGGCCACTCGTCAGTATGTTGAGAAGATTGGCGACTTACCTACTCAACTAGTAGACACGCGCAAAACCACACCAGGTTTGAGATTGTTGGAGAAGTACGCATCTCAAGTAGGTGGCGCCGTTAACCACCGCATGGGCTTGGATGATGCAGTCATGATTAAAGATAACCACATTGCTGCGGCAGGAGGCATTGGTGAGGCGATCGCTCAAGTCCGAGCGCGGATTCCTTACCCCCTGACAATTGAGGTAGAGACTGAAACTTTATCCCAGGTCGAGGCAGCACTGAAATTTGGGGCCGACATTATTATGTTGGACAACATGCCCTTGGAAGTAATGCGACAAGCCGTGGGTTTAATTCGGCAGAAAAATGAGCAGATTAAGATTGAGGCTTCAGGCAATATTACGCTGGCAACTATTAGAGCGGCAGCGGAAACGGGTGTAGACTACGTTTCTACTAGTGCTCCGATCACGCGATCGACTTGGTTAGACCTCAGTATGAAGCTAGAGGTTGATAATTGTAATTGATAGCCACTAGCGATAGTTTGTAGTTTTGCCTTGAGCACTTCTCATTTTTTGTTATGAGCTCTACGATTGAACAACTCAAAGCTCGGTTTAGCCAAGCCTTTGTTGCAGCCTTTGGGGCTGAGTTAGCTGATACAGACCCAATATTGGTGCCTGCTAGCAATCCCAAGTTTGGCGATTACCAATCTAATGCGCCACTCTCCTTGACGAAGAAGTTGGGGCAGCCACCGCGCGCGATCGCAGAGCAAATTGTTCAGCAGTTGAATGTTTCTGATTTCTGTGCTCCCCCCATCATTGCTGGGCCTGGTTTTATCAACTTGACGCTCAAGCCAGAGTATTTAGCCGCTCAATTGCGATCGATGCAGGCAGGAGAGCGACTAGGGATTGAGCCAGTAAAGCAGCCTCAAAAAGTAGTGGTTGACTTTTCTAGCCCTAACATTGCCAAAGAAATGCACGTGGGGCACTTACGATCCACGATTATTGGAGATTCTGTTGCCCGCACTTTGGAATTTCGTGGGCATGATGTGCTGCGGCTGAATCATGTAGGGGATTGGGGCACTCAGTTTGGCATGTTGATTACCTACTTAAGAGAAGCCTGCCCAGAAGCCTTGACGACTTCCAATGCTTTGGAATTAGGCGATTTAGTGGCTTTCTACAAACGAGCCAAACAGCGTTTTGATGAAGACGAAGCCTTTAAGGAAGCCTCTCGGCAAGAAGTGGTGCGGTTGCAAGCTGGCGCAGAAGACTCAGTCAGAGCTTGGCAATTATTGTGTGAGCAGTCTCGGCAGGAGTTTCAGACAATTTACGATCGCCTAGATATCCACCTGACCGAGCGAGGAGAGTCTTTTTACAATCCCTTACTGGCAGCAGTGGTTGAAGACCTAGACAGGCTGCGGCTTTTGGTGGAAGACCAAGGGGCAAAGTGCGTCTTTCTAGAGGGGTTTACGAATAAAGAGGGGCAACCGTTGCCGCTGATTGTGCAGAAATCGGATGGAGGTTATAACTACGCCACAACTGATTTAGCGGCGCTGCGTTATCGGATTCAACAAGACGAAGCCAATCGCATTATTTATGTGACGGATGCGGGGCAGTCGAACCACTTTGCTCAGTTTTTCCAAGTGGCTAAGCGGGCGGGCTGGATTCCAGAAAATGTGGAAGTTGTTCATGTGCCGTTTGGTTTAGTGCAGGGTGAGGATGGCAAGCGACTGAAAACTCGCTCTGGAGACACTATTCGGTTAAAAGATTTGCTGGATGAGGCGATCGTGCGGGCTCGCGCAGATTCAGAAACGCGGCTACAGGAAGAAGAACGAGAGGAAACGGAAGAGTTTAAGGCTAATGTCGCTGAGGTCGTTGGAATTAGTGCAGTTAAATATGCTGATTTAAGCCAAAATCGTAACAGCAACTATATTTTTAGCTTCAACAAAATGTTGGATCTAAAAGGAAATACGGCCCCCTATATGCTCTATGCTTACGCTCGGATTCAAAGTATTAGCCGCAAGGGAGGCATTGACTTTCAGAATTTAGGATCAGATGTCGAAATTCTGTTGCAGTCTGATTTCGAATTAGTCTTAGCCAAGCATTTATTACAGTTAGGCGAAGTTTTAGCAACGGTTGAGCAAGATTTATTGCCTAACCGTCTTTGCCAATACCTGTATGAATTAAGTCAAAAATTCAATCAATTCTATGAAAACTGTGACGTTTTGAAGGCAGAGGAGCGATCGCGAACCTCTCGATTAGCCTTATGTGACTTGACGGCAAGAACATTAAAACTGGGTTTGTCGCTATTAGGAATTTCAGTTCTAGAGCGGATGTAAGAACTGATTTTGCGAGAAAAAGGTAGGGGTCTATCTACCCTTTCATTTCTTCAGCGATTAGTTTTTGATACTCTGCCTCTGTGAATAGATCTTGGTCACCTTCCACGCAATCGGGGAAGAGAATCCCATCCAAATGATCTAGTTCATGTTGAAAAATTCGAGCTACAAAATCAGTTAGTTCCTGTTGTTGTGGTTGCGCTGTGCGATCGCAATACTCAACTGTAATTATTTTGTATCTAGGAACTAATCCTCGGACATTTGGCACACTTAAACAGCCTTCCCATCCCTTTACCCTCTCGTCACTATGGGCCACAATGCGTGGATTAATCATTGCGGTTGGCTCCATTGTAGGAGCTTGAGGATAGCGAAGATTGGGACGAGAAGCCACAATAAATAAACGGCAAGAAGCTGAAATTTGGGGAGCCGCAATCCCGACACCATTCGACTTTTCTACAGTCAGGAGTAGATCGTCGATTAGTTGCTGTAATTGCTGATCTTGAATTTCATCAACCGCTTGAGCTTGCTGTCGGAGGACAGGATTTCCTAATTGCGCGATCGCACGGGCTTGGGTCATAACTTGATACTTGTGACTTGCCACAAAAAAGCCTTGCATTGATATCAATCTAGCAAGGCTAAGAGTTTAAGGACGAAGATAAAGCGGGTTATTCACTCTGAGCGGTTTGAGTTGGGAAGGGGCCAGGTTGCACTGCCAAGTTGAGAGTTTGGCCGTTTCGGCGTAGTTCTAAACGGAGCGTGCCACCTACAGAGCTGTTTTCTACTGCTTGTTGAATTTCATCTGCTGAGGTCACAGCCCGACCGTCCACTTTGCGAATCACATCCCCGATCCGTAGACCTGCTTTAGCGGCTGGGGAATTACGCATTACTCTTGCCACTAAGATGCCTTGGTCCTCTTGCACTTGAATATTGCTATTGGGATCACTGTTGAGCGTTTTTCTCAGCTCTGGCGTCAGAGTTGCCATTTGAATCCCCAAGAAGGGATGGTCTACGCTTCCCTTGGCGACTAGCTGGTTAGCAATCCGCTGAGCTGTATTGATGGGGATGGCAAATCCTAAGCCTTGTGCCCCACCAATAATAGCGGTGTTCATGCCAATCACTTGACCTTGCTGATTTAGCAATGGCCCTCCGGAGTTACCAGGGTTAATCGCTGCATCAGTTTGAATAAAGCCAACTCGCTTATCTGGAACGCCCACTTGAGAGCTAGTCCGCCCCGTCGCACTGATAATGCCTGCGGTTACGGTGTTGTCTAGTCCGAGGGGATTGCCGATCGCGATCGCCCATTCACCAGGTCTAATTTGCTCAGAATTACCCAGCTCAACCGTTGGTAAGTTACTAGCTTGAATCTTGATAACCGCCACATCTGTGACTGGATCTTGGCCCATGACTTTGCCACTGAAAGTGCGGCCATCTTTCAACGCCACGGTTACAGTATCGGCTCCATCTACTACGTGAGCATTGGTCAAAACCAATCCATCCGCTTTGATAATGAAACCAGAACCAGTTCCGCGCTCTACCCGGGTAGCAGGTCCAGAAGGAATCTCGGCTCCAAAAAATTGCCGGAAGAATGGATCGTTGAAAATTGCTGGGGTCCGTCTGGTCACAGTCCGAGCAGAGTCGATTCGGACTACGGCAGGACCGACTCTTTCTACTGCGGTGGCGATAAAGTTGGAGCCAGCAGTAATTGGTAAAGCTGGGATTTGAGCGACTGTGGTGGGAGCTGCAGCTTGTTGAGCTAGCGAAGGCTTAGAGGCGAACCAGCGATCGCCCGCAAACATCAATCCAGCTCCCACCATGAGGGGCACTAGATAAGTTGCAGGCTTGGCCCAGATGGCTGGACTGGTAGCATTGTTTTTAGGAGTAGAAGGGGTAACTGTAACAGACTCAGATTGTCCTACCCCATCCTGAGTCTCAGAGCGACGCAACTCAGAGTCGTGATTTGTTGCCATTTATCTTCAGTCCTCGGTAACAATAAACTCAAATTTGCAAAGTGTCTGCGTTTCCACGCTAGGTTCCACGTCGATCTTCATGCCCGCAGACTTGGCTAGATTGATGTACAGCTTTTGATTAGAGCCCTTGAAGATTAGTGACTCTAGATATTCTTAATCTAAGAAGTCGATGTGACATTGGGGTGACACTCTTATTCCAGGTTAATGAAACTAACTATTTTCAGGAATTTGCAAAGAATTAGACTGACTTATTCGGCTTTTTGCTCCCGTAACGCCCCCAATGTATCTTGAGAAAAATCTCACCTTGTCGGTCAAAATTCGTCATTTCAATTTCATCTCGAGAACACAAGATTGACAAACTCAATTGATAGTTTATGAACACAGGTGAATGAATGGCACGGACAGGCCGATTGCTGTTAGCTTTTGGGAATCCTCATGCTCAATCACATGGCTATCAGCGATCGCCTGCTCCTTCCTTACTTAGCTCTTCTTATTTTAGAAACTTTCTTCAGGACGATCACGCCACAGACTTTGTCCCTAGTCCTAGCCATTTCTGCCAGAAAGTTTGGTCGGAGTTTCTTAGGCTCCCCGGAGATGCTATAAGTATTCAGGAATACATTTATATTTTACTGAAGGCACCCTGGCCTAGCTCTGAGTGCTCGATAAGTTATTTTTTTGTTGCGATCGCTATTAGTTTTAACTCTTATCGTCAAAGGCGATCTTAGCGTCTCCCACTGTTGGCAAGCCGTAATTATACTGAAGCGTGTTAGTAAGTTAAGTGGCTTACTTCTCTGCGATCGCCACTCTCAATGCTTTTTGATCCTTACCGAATCACTCCATGTATAGTGGTTTGCTAACAAAAACCTGCTTTGAACCACCACATAGAAGATTAGTCTAAACTTCAGGTATGTTGAGCAGCAAGCCCGGTGGCCTGTTCGTGTCGTGGTGATGTTGGATTATTTCCCTATTGCCAGGTCGATTCGGTGCATAGTTTACTAGTTAGTTCTTCATGTTTGTTCTCCTGAGCGTCAGCGGTAGAGGTTAGCGGTGGAAATCACTCTTGAAAGTCTCTGGAATCAAATACTAGAGCGCCTACAGCTGCAACTGAGCCGCCCGACCTTTGAGACATGGATCAAAACTGCCAGCGTTGAGCAGCTAGAAAATAATTGCTTAGTCATTCGCACACCTAACCCCTTTGCGCGTAATTGGCTTCAGAAGTATTACGTCAAGACGATCGCCGACGTGGCTCAAGACATTCTGGGCTATAGCGTCGAGATTCACATCACCATTGCTGAGGGAGATGCAACCACCAATGGCGATTCTGAGGTTTTGTGGTCTTCTCCTAACGAAACACCCGCCGTCAGTGCTATTAGCAACGCTAGTAGTTCGAGTGCAGCCTACGCTAATCAGCAGTCCAAGCCGAAGGAACTCAACGTTAAATATGTGTTCTCACGCTTTGTGGTCGGTCCCAACAACCGGATGGCCCACGCCGCGTCTTTAGCAGTGGCTGAGTCTCCTGGGCGCGAGTTCAACCCTTTATTCTTGTGCGGTGGGGTAGGACTGGGAAAAACTCACCTGATGCAGGCGATCGGCCACTATCGGTTAGAAATTTGCCCAGATTCCAAAATTTTCTACGTTTCTACCGAGCAATTCACCAACGACTTGATTGCAGCGATTCGTAAGGACAGCATGCAAAGCTTTCGGGAGCATTACCGCGCTGCCGATGTGTTGCTAGTAGATGACATTCAGTTCATTGAAGGCAAGGAATATACCCAAGAAGAGTTTTTTCACACCTTCAATACCCTGCATGAAGCGGGTAAACAGGTAGTTCTCGCGTCCGATCGCCCTCCTAACCACATTCCACGCCTGCAAGAACGTCTGTGCTCTCGATTCTCAATGGGGCTAATTGCCGATATCCAATCCCCCGACTTAGAAACTCGGATGGCGATTCTGCAAAAGAAAGCAGAGTACGAGAATATGCGCCTGCCTCGCGAGGTGATTGAGTACATCGCTTCTAGCTATACTTCCAACATTCGGGAACTTGAAGGGGCGCTGATTCGAGCAGTGGCTTATATTTCAATTTCCGGGCTACCGATGCGAGTGGAAAATATTGCTGCCGTCCTTAATCCCCCAGTAGAGCAGATTGAAGCCTCACCGGAAGCTGTCATGAATGCGGTGGCTGATGTATTTGATATTGCGGTAGAAGAGATTAAAGGCCAGTCCAGACGCCGAGAAATTAGCTTAGCGCGGCAGGTTGGTATGTACTTGATGCGCCAGCACACAGACCTGAGCCTACCGAAGATTGGCGAAGAATTTGGCGGCAAAGACCATACGACTGTGATGTATAGCTGCGACAAAATTGCTCAACTTCGTACCAGCGATCCAGGTATGGCCCAAACTCTGCGTCAACTCAGCGATCGCATTAATTTAGCCAGTCAGAGCAAAGAGCGATCGTAGACTCACCCACCTTTGATAACAGCAGCTCGTCTTTGGGAGCTAGAAACCAGGAGCCACAATCCAGAGCTTTTGTGCTGCTCCTAGGTTCTGGCTCCCAACTTTTATAGAAAAGATGGAGGAGAACTTGCAGGTTTGTAGTACGCTAAATACAATACATCAGTACTAAATACTACAAAGTGAAATCAATTATGAGTGAACTTAATAGAATTTCATTAAGTATTTTTAAGCAAAATCTGCCTGTGGAAAACTCCCTTATTTCTGTGGAAAACTCTGTGGAAAACCTGTGGAAAGTTCTGAATATCGGTGGAAAACTTTGATAGGTATAAATACCCTGTGGAAAAGTCGGCTATTTTTTCCACAGGTTTTCCACAGGGCAATATTGGTTCAAATCTAGACAGGATAAAGCTTTTAAAAGTTTTTCCACATTTTCCACAGGCCCTACTACTACTACTTTAAAAAATAGTTTTAAAGAGAAGAGTAGATAGACTATCAGGGCAAAGCTGAAAATAGGTGCTCTAGCTTGTTCAAGCTGAGAGTGATACGATGTCGTTCTCCCACCAAGATTGCTCAAGTCACACCCTCCTGAGAAGAACTCGGCTAAATAAACTTCCATGAAATTGTTCTGTGCCCAAAGTGATCTCAGTGCTAATCTGTCGCTTGTTAGCCGTGCCATTCCTTCGCGACCGACTCATCCAGTTTTGGCTAACGTGCTACTCATTGCCGATGCGGCTGCACAACGAGTCAGCCTGACGGCATTTGACCTGAGTTTGGGAATTCGAACCAGTTTTGCGGCCCATGTGGAAACTGGAGGGGAAATTACACTGCCTGCCAAGTTGCTGAATGACATCGTTTCGCGCTTGCCAGAAGGGGAAATTAATTTAGCTGATGAAGCAGGAAACGCTGATGCCTCAGGTGAACCCAGCGATGTATTGCAAGCAACCCTTACTTGCTCCTCTGGCCGCTATCAAATGCGGGGGCTCAGTGCAGTAGAGTTTCCTGAGTTGCCTATCATCGAAGACGGTGAAGTGGTTTACTTGCCTGTGGAAGCATTGGTGCAAGGCTTGCAGGGGTCTTTGTTTGCCACCAGTGCGGATGAAACGAAGCAAATTCTGACGGGTGTGCATCTGACCTTGCAGCAAGGAAGCTTAGAGTTTGCAGCAACTGATGGTCACCGCTTAGCCGTGGTGCAGACGACGGGAGAAACCCCAGATGCTCAAGCTGGAGCCGCGATCGCAGATACCGAACTTACGGTCACGATTCCTGCTAAGACGCTGCGTGAGTTAGAGCGCATGGTGGGAATGCGCCCAGCCGAAGATGCCGTGGCATTGCACCTCAACCCCAGCCAAGCGGTTTTTGAATGGGCTGATCAACGCTTAACCAGCCGCCTGTTGGAAGGTCAATATCCTAACTACCGCCAACTGATTCCGCGGCAGTTCTCTCGGCAAATGACGGTGGAACGGCGATTGTTTCTGGGTGCGCTGGAGCGAATTGCAGTTTTAGCAGACCAAAAAAATAATGTGGTCAAGCTTAGCTTAGATTTGGAGCAGCAAGAGATTGCGCTTTCGGTTGATGCCCAAGATGTAGGAAATGGCCGAGAAGTGATTCCAGCTCAAGTATCGAGTGAAAGCGGTGACAGCCTAGATGTGGCGTTTAACGTCAAATATTTGATGGATGGCTTAAAAGCCCTAAATACATCTGAGATTCAGATGCAACTCAATTCAGCTACTACACCCGTAGTTTTAACCCCATTGGGCAGCGTCAAGATGACTTACTTGGTGATGCCAGTACAAATTAGGAGTTAGGTATTGCTGTTTGAGGGAGCGATCGCAATACCATCTCCACTCAGCAAATAATAAGCCACTGAAAAACGGACAATTGGTGTTTTTAACCCAATGTCCGTTTAGCTTTTACTATGACTGCTGAGATTGTAATTTCAGCTAAAACTAAGCTGCTAGACTCGAACGCTATCAGCAAAGCGGATTTTAAGGAAGTCGTCCTCCATTTTTGCTCCGGCGGGTTGCAAAGCAGCCAAAGATTGAGGCAGTACTAAGTTCCGGCGATGGTTTCCAATACGAATATTGAGTTCGTCGCCGTTCTTGCTCAGTTCCACTTGGTTCTTGGGGATGCCAGGTAAATACACTTCTAAACTGTATTGATTCTGATCTTGCACGATTCGTAAAGTGGTTTCTTTGTAATAAACCTGTGCTGGATCTTCGTCTTTATATAGAGTGTCTTTCAAGCGTTCTAAAGCGGCCAGTCCGCACATTTCTTCCGAATATAACGGCACTTCCTTCACGGGCAGGGGACTGAAGTTGTCGTGAATTTCTTGGCGATATTGTTGTTGATTGGCTTTCCACTTTTGGAAAAATGGATCGCTGACTTCATCCGGCAGAATCCGGTTGGCGATGACTAAATCAGTTGCCACGTTGTAGAGGCTGAGGTAAGCATGTGCCCGCAAAGACTCCTTAATCACCATCTTTTCGGGATTGGTGACGAGGCGAACCGAAGTTTGAGTGTTATCAGTTAAGACTTTTTCTAGGGCTTCAATCTGCTGGTAAAACTCGTAGGGTGCATCCATGACTTCATTGTCAGGCAACGAGAAGCCAGCTAGAGGCTTAAAAAAGGGTTCAATCAGCGGGCGCAAGGCGGCAGACACCTTCTGCAACGGCTTGTAGAAGCGCCGCATGTACCAGCCTGCCACTTCTGGCAAACTCAGCAGTCTTAAAGCGGTTCCGGTAGGGGCAGAGTCGATAATCAGTACATCGAACTCGTTTTCGTCATAGTGCCGTTTCATCCGCACTAAGCTAAAAATCTCATCCATGCCTGGTAGAATGGCGAGTTCTTCGGCTTCGACTCCTTCTAAACCGCGTGCTTGCAGAACTTGAGTAATGTAGCGTTTAACCGCACCCCAGTTACCCTCCAACTCCATTAAGGCATCGAGTTCTGCCCCCCAGAGATTCGGGCGAACGGTTCGAGGTTCATGCCCCAGTTCCATGTCGAAGCTATCGGCAAGAGAGTGGGCAGGGTCAGTGCTGAGAACTAGGGTTTTATAGCCCAGTTCGGCACAGCGCAGCCCAGTAGCTGCTGCAACGGAGGTTTTACCAACCCCTCCCTTGCCAGTCATGAGAATTACGCGCATGAATAATTTTGCCTTATCTAAGAATGATTAACATTCATTTACTTAATTATCCGTACTTTACAAAGCCCGGAGTGAGGGGTCAATCTCAGCTACCAAGCTCAAGGGACTGGCAACAGAGCCTAGGGTGCGAGCGCAAGCCTCTTGCAAACCTGTTGCCAACTTAACCACCTGCTGCAAAAGCCGCCATGATCAAGGCTGAAAGCAGAATTCCAGGTGTGAGTAGCATGACGAGCATCAGTAAATCGTGATTGGACATTAGCGGCTCCTAAACTTCTAAACTGATAACGAGTCGAGAGAAGAGAGATTGACAATAAGGTTTTGCCAAATTGGACTTAAACGTCCTTTTACACCTTAGCAAGTCTTGCTGGAGTGCTGTTTCAGTCTAGAGGGAGGCTTCTAAGTGCCAGCCAAAAGCGCTAAAAGTCTTTACGCCCCGCAGCTAAAAATTACTTAGAAAAACTTTCTTAAATTTAAGTATTGCAATCTCAGGCAGTACGATTATCCTGAATGCCAAGATTGGGTCTTGCTTAGTCAAAAGCTTAAAAGCGATGCAAAATCAGAAATCGGTGTGGGGATTACCGTTGCGGCAACAAGTGATTTCGCTGGCGCTGTCGGGCAATTGCCTCTGGGCGACGCTTGGGGTTAGCGCCGGAGTCATAGGAGCGATCGCGCAGATAGCCCCAGTTCAGGCAGCCGTCCTAACTCAATGGCAATTTAACTCAGCCGCTAACCAGCTAGAAATCACAGTCCCAGAAGGCACTCAACCCCGCTATTTCCTGCTCGCGAAACCTGCCCGCATTGTGCTGGACTTACCCAACACACAGATAGGTTCAGTGCCAACCGAGCAAACATTGTCTGGACCCGTGCAGCAAATTCGTGTGTCACAGCAGCAAGCTGGCTCTACCCGCATCGTCATGCAACTTGCTCCTAATGTGGTGTTTGCGCCAGGTCAGGTGAAGCTAGAACAGGCTGGCAGTGGCAAGGCAGGGACTCGTTGGGTGCTGCGTCCTTTAATCTCTGGTAATAGTACCTCTACGCCCACCGTCGCTGCCAAACCTGCTGCCTCAGCTACCGGCGCTACCAAACCCCAATCCACTGTCCCTACTCCCCCCTCGGTACAGCCATCTGCTCCTGCTGCATCAAGTACTCAGCGATCGCAACCCTCTCCACCTGCGGTCACAAACGAGCGATCGCAACCCACTACCCCTGCTCCTCTAAGAAGTCGAATTACGAGAAATGCTGCCGACCTATTAGCACCTGGCGATCGTTCATTTGATAACTCATCTGCACCCTCACCGGAACCGTCCCCTGCGATCGCAGCTCCAACAGCACCATCTCCTCAACCATCTGACCTATTAGGGCCAGCACCAGCAACTCCAGACACAGCCATCTTTAGTCCTAGGTTGTCGCCTGAGGTGACTCCTGCTACGCCTACGCCGACACCCAGACCGACTCAGAGCGCTCCAACTCGCGATCGCCCAGCTCCAACTACGCCTGCAAAACCATCTGCGCCACCAAAATCTCCTGCACCCTCAACAGCCGCCCAACCAACAGCACAGCCAGTAGTCAAGCCGCCCCTACCCACTCCCTCAGCTCAACCCAACCGGGCCACAAGTACAGCGATCGCTCCAACTCCTGCGGTGACTCCTGTATCTAAACCGTTGCCAGAACCTCAGCCACCAGCAGTACCCGTTGTGGCAGAGCCAGTAGAAACGGCTCCTGTTGCACCTGTTCAATCGGAGGTGAAACCTACTACGAATCTGCCTCAACCTACTCCAGAACTAGAGACAGCAGTATTACCTCCTGCTAACTTTCGATCGCAGCAGTCTGTAACCGTGAGTGTGCCGCCGATGAACAGTACTACTGCCTCTACTCAGGTTCCTCAATTAGGCGATCGCGCGCCAACTACCACTACTAATACGGAACCTAACCCTGGGTTGCCTCCAGCGGTTTTTACGCCACAGCCCAGCGCCACTGTAACCGTGCCATCTTTGTCATCCCCTTCGATACAGCCTGCCCCTACCCGCGCAGTGACATTGGAATCGCCTCAACTAGCAAGAACCCCGAACGTAGATGAAGCTGCGGGGCGGGTGATTGAGTTTGGTCAACCCTTAGCAGCTACCAGCTCCACGCCTGCCGCTGCGACACCTCCTAACTTGCCAACTTTGGAGTCGGAAACAGATCTGCCCACAGAAACTCCTAGTGCTATCAGTGCTAGAGCAACGGCTCCAGTAACAGTGCCACCGTTACCGCGTTCAACTGCTAACTCCTCATCCACCGAGTTGGATTTTCAGCGTCCCTCCGACTTACCGTCTAAATCGCAGCCAAATATAGAAGCAGAAAGTTCTAATTTGGTGGCTGTAGGAGACGGAATTGTGTTGCCCACTGGCACCACATTACAACTGCAATATTCTGGGACTGAAGTTTTGGAACTAAGGCCAGGAGCGCCGCAGCAAGAAGTGCTGTTGTTGCAAACCGAGATTCGCGATCGCAACGGTAGCATCTTGGCTCCAACTGGGGCACCCGTCATTGGACGTTTTGAAACGACGAGTGGTGGTAGCCGCTTTGTGGCGCAGGCCATTAGCTTACAAGGTCGAAATGTACCACTCGCGGCTGAATCAGCACTTCTGGGAGGCAAACTAAAAGTTGCACAGGATAAAGTTGTGAGAAATTCAGCTCTAGGAGCGTTGGCTGGAGCCCTAGTGGGTGGCTTATCTGGCGAAGAAGTGATTGGGGGCGCAGCAGCGGGGGCGGCAGTCACTTACCTAGCTTCACCCAAACCCGCCAAGCTCCAACCAGGCCAAGTAATACGAGTACGCCTGACGGAAGTGCTGCGATCGCCTTAACTCTCTGGCCTATGCTTTACACAACTTCCTTCACTAGCAAATCGAACCCATAAAAAATTCCGCCCTAGTTGCAGCGTTGCCATACTAACTAGAGCGGAATTCTGTTTAACCAAATTGCGCGTGTTGGATTAGAACTTGTCGCTTTCGGGTAAGGGCGCACCGCCAGAACCGGACTGGTTGAGGAAGAGGTTCTGTGCTGCGTCATTTTGATAGATGCAACTGATTTGGGGTGAGCTTTCCAGGGTTCCGGTAAAACCAAAGGTATTCATTCGGTTTTTACATTCACGCAGTTGATCTCCGGAGATCAAGTTACGTTGCCGGAGGACTTCCCAGTTACTGCTGCGTAAGACGCATCCTGGTTGCATCTTGGGTTGAGAAATATACACACTAAAGGGGTTGAGCGTCACAAAAACTCTGGTGTCCATTGTGATCGCGCTAGCGCCGTACTGCACACAGATTTCTGGGTTGGGAGCAGCTCGGTCAATAAACTCACGAGTAGCCACGTTCTCAGGCCCAGAGCTAGCCACAGAGCTAAACGCAATGCCAATGCCAATCCCTAAAATAAAGACACCGCTCAAAATTGCTAGCGTCGTGGCGCTTAACGCTGAAGCAAACGATGAGCCGTTGCGGCTGGGACTAGCAGCAGGACGAGCTGGAGGTGGTGAAGGCTTAGGTCTGCGATTCATGGCGACTGATTGAATTTTGAGTAAATAACAAAGTAACGTTGCAACTGCGCTTCTTATCCCAGTATGCCGTTAATTTTTCGGCAATCTGAGCCGTGTGACAATAGGAAGGCTTGTGTGGTCAAGTTTTTGAGCGATTAACCGTGACTTCTTCATCTCCATTTCGACAAGGAAAACCTTTTAATTCACCCACTCAAAACATTTTGGGAGATAGCCTCACGGTTTTGTGGGGAGATTGGCTAGATTTAAGAATCCGGATTGCCCAAATTGCGGCGTCTGGTTTAGTATCGCCCCTTATTTATATTTTGGCGTTTGGTTTGGGTTTAGGCAGCTCTTTGGATAAAGTGGCTCAACCCTCGGCAGGCGAGAATTACTTGCAATTTATTTTGCCTGGAATGGTGGCGTTGTCGTCAATGGCAATTAGTTTTGGCGGCACCACTTTCTCAATTTGTGGAGAGCGACTATTTACCAAGACGTTTGAAGAAATGCTGTTGCTCCCGGTGCATCCTTTGTCGTTGTTTCTCGGCAAGATGCTAGCGGGTGTGATTCGGGGTTTGATGACTTCAGGTTCGGTGATTCTGGTGGCTATCTTATTTACCGGCAAGATTTGGAGCTTCTTAAATCCACTATTTCTGCTGTTGCTAGTGCTAAATTGTGCGGTGTTTGCAGGCTTGGGAGTGATTGTAGGGTTGAGTGTGCGATCGCTCGAAAGTGTGGGTCTCTACAACAACTTTTTGATTGTGCCAATGTCATTTCTCGGAGCCACATTTTTCGATCCCGCAGCCTTACCTGTGGCGCTCAAGGGAATTGTGTATTTGCTGCCGCTGACCTATGCCAGCATTGGGTTAAGGGCTGCGGCTTACTTACCGTTGAGCCAGTTTCCTTGGTATAGCATTGGGGTATTACTGTTGGCGGCGATCGCTCTCTCCGCGATTGGAGCGTACAAATTCTCTCATCAACAGGATTAAGCAATCATGGCCTCAGATTATGCTCCTCCTGTTGATCGTCTCTTGGTCTTTGGTCATTGTCGTGACTCGATAGCTAACTGGCCCGACCACCCCAAAGTACTAGAACTAGGGCCAGAGTATATTCCTGACTTGATTCGGATGGCAACTGACGAAGAATTATGGTTGCTAGAGTCCGAGGGTTTAGAGATTTGGGCACCGATCCATGCTTGGCGATCGCTCGGTCAACTGCGAGCTGAAGCCGCAATCGAGCCTTTGCTGAGCTTGCTGCACCGGATGGATGACGAGGGCAATGACTGGATCGGAGAAGAATTGCCAGAAGTTTTTGGCATGATTGGAGCCGCAGCTATTTCAGCTCTTAGCACTTACCTGGCTGATAAAACACATGGGCTTTCGGCACGAACCGCGGCATCTGAGGCTTTGGTAAAGATTGCCGAGCAGTATCCAGAAACACAAGAGAAATCTATTGCCGCGATCGCTCACCAGCTAGAGCAATTTACCAAGAACAACCCAGTGCTGAACGGCATGCTAGTTGCAGCATTGCTGGACCTGAAGGCGGTGGAAGCTGCCCCGGTTATGGAAAGAGCTTTTGCTGCTAATCGAGTCGATGAAACGATCGCGGGTGACTGGGAGGAGGTGCAGCTAGATCTAGGCATGGTCTCCAAACTAGAGTTGCGCCAACGCCGATTTGCAGCTTCTCAACGTCCCGTGGTTGATTTCTCTACAGTCACTCAACCCAAACCAGATGTCACAGGTTTTGGCTCATCTTCTTCTGAGCAATCTAAGAAAAAGGGTAAGAAGAAAAAATAGGCGATCGCATATGGTGCGTTGCAACGTACCGAATTCAATTCCCGAGTGATGCCCGAAAGAGGTAAGCGATCGCCTCCATGAATTCTTAGAGTGGTGCGTTGCTACGGGAGTGAATGGGCAACAAAAAAGGTGAGCGATCGCCCACCTCAAAAAACTCTTTAATTATTAGAACTTAGACGTTAAAGCGGAAGAGCAGTACGTCACCTTCTTGGACGATATATTCTTTACCTTCACTGCGAACTAAGCCTTTCTCCTTCGCAGCAGTCATTGAGCCTGTGGTAGTTAAATCTTTGTACGCGACTGTTTCAGCTCGGATGAAGCCCCGCTCGAAATCGGAGTGGATCACGCCAGCGGCTTGAGGGGCAGACATGCCCGCTTTGATCGTCCAAGCGCGGGTTTCTTTAGGGCCAGTGGTGAAATAGGTGCGGAGACCTAAGAGTTCGTAGGTGGCGCGGATGAGGGATTTGAGGCCGCCTTCTTCTACACCTAAGGAAGCCAAGAAATCTTGGCGCTCATCTTCAGGGATTTCGATCAGTTCTGACTCAACCTGAGCCGAAACGACCACCACTTGGGCTTCTGAGCCTGCATACTGCCGTACTTGCTCCACGTGAGCATTCCCCGTTGCGAGGTCATCTTCTGAAACGTTAGCGGCGTAGATGATCGGCTTACGAGTTAGCAGACCTAGAGGCTTAACGACGAGTTCTTCTTCCTCGTTCAGGTCTACTTGGCGAGCTTGTTTGCCTTCGTTGAGGGCGGCGCTTAGTTTTTCCAGTGCGCCCAGCTCAATTTGAGCTTCTTTGCTGGTGCGGGCATTTTTGCGGGTGCGCTCAATCTTGCGATCGATTTGGAATAGATCAGACAATCCTAGTTCTAGGTTGATCACTTCGATGTCGCGGACTGGATCAACCGAACCGGAGACGTGGATGATGTCGTCGTTCTCGAAGCAGCGCACCACATGCACGATTGCATCGACTTCACGAATGTTGGCGAGAAATTGGTTGCCCAACCCTTCCCCTTTGCTAGCACCTTTCACCAATCCAGCGATGTCTACAAACTCAACCCGTGTGGGCACAATTTCTGCTGAGCTAGAAATCTGAGCAAGGGCTTGCAGCCGCTCATCAGGAACCGCGACCACGCCAACATTTGGTTCGATGGTGCAGAAAGGAAAGTTGGCAGCTTGAGCTTTGGCATTAGCGACCAAAGCATTGAATAAAGTTGATTTTCCGACGTTGGGCAGTCCAACAATCCCGGCTCTTAGCATGTCAGTTCGGTTGCGTGAGTAAACAATTCAGCAGATGGGCTGATATTGATTTTATTGCGGTTCCGGAATCGTTTGTGGAATTGGCGCGGGGACTGTTTGTGGGATTGGTGCGGGAACAGGCTCAGGAACTGGGCTAGGAATGGTTTCAGGGACTACTTGGGGAATCGGTTCGGGTACAGGGCCAGGAATGGGTTCTGGAATCATCGGGCCTGGGTTTGGTTCTAATGGACCCGGACCCGGTGTGGGGATTTGTGGCTCTGGAATGCTAATCATGTACATGGCGATCTGCGCTCCGTTAGATAACGCTTCCACGGTAAAGGGCGATCGCACTATTGCCATCTCTCATAAGTAACGACCTCATAAATTCTGTGAACCTTGTCGAATTACAACACCAAACGCCTCTGCTTGATGCTTTACGGCATTGTGCTCAACGACCCAACACACCGTTTTACGCACCGGGGCACAAACGCGGGCAAGGAATTCCATCGCAACTCTCTAATCTCTTAGGATCTCAAGTCTTTCGAGCTGATCTACCAGAGTTGGTGGAATTAGATAACCTATTTGCGCCTCAAGGACCAATCCAAGCTGCGCAAGAGCTAGCTGCACAAGCCTTTGGAGCGGAGCAAACTTGGTTTTTGGCAAATGGTTCTACTAGTGGTGTGATTGCTGCGATTATTGCAACTTGCAATCCGGGCGATCGCATCATTCTGCCGCGCAATGTTCACCAATCTGCAATTTCAGGCTTGATTCTCTCTGGAGCCATTCCCGTTTTTGTAGAGCCAGAATACGATCCAGTTTTGGATTTAGTACACAGCATTACCCCTGCTGGTGTGACTACTGCCCTAACGCAATACCCCGATGCCAAAGCTCTGTTGATGGTCTACCCAACTTATTACGGGGTCTGCGGAGATGTGCAGGCGATCGCTCAACTCGCCCACGCGCAAGGCATCCCATTATTAGTAGATGAAGCCCACGGGCCGCATTTTGTTTTTCATCCAGAGTTGCCAACCGCTGCCTTAGCTGCTGGAGCTGATTTGGCGGTGCAATCGATTCATAAGGTGCTGTCAGCCATGACCCAGGCGGCAATGTTGCATGTGCAGGGAGAACGGGTAGATCGCGATCGCCTTACCAAAGCTTTGCAACTTGTCCAATCCACCAGCCCCAGCTATCTCTTGTTGGCTTCACTAGATGCCGCACGTCAACAGATGGCAACTCAAGGCCAAGCACTGATGACCCAGACCTTGCAGCTCGCAGACTTAGCCAGAACCCAAATTAGCCAAATTCTTGGCCTGCAAGTTTTGCAATTAGAACAGGCAGGCTCTCCCGGATTTGCAACGCTCGATCGCACCCGCTTAACTGTGACAGTTTCAGGTTTAGGTTTGACGGGTTTTGAAGCCGATGAAATTCTCAACGAAGAATTTGGCGTCACCGCTGAACTTCCCTCCCTGCAACATCTGACATTTATCATCAGCTTGGGAAATACTGAGGCTGATATTCAACAGCTAGTAATGGCGCTTAAATCGTTGACAGAAGGGCATCATGGTTCTCTACCTAGCAACCTTGTAGGGGCGAACGGCCGTTTGCCCCTACCCAATGTGATGTTGTCACCGCGTGACGCTTGGTTTGCTCCGACTGAGACTGTAGCGATCGCCCAAGCAGTGAATCGAGTCAGCGCCGAACTGGTTTGCCCCTATCCTCCCGGAATCCCCATCTTGGTGCCAGGAGAAGCGATCGCATCAGAAGCAATCAACTATCTACAACAAGTCCTAGCAGCGGGAGGTTTCATCACAGGTTGTGCGGATGCTAGCTTGCAAACCCTAAAAGTGGCGAAAGAGGAAGCAGGAAAGATAAGAAATGAAAAAGCTTGAAGCAATAGATAAAGGTTGAGCTAAACCTCTAAACTTCAGTGTTGGTCAGCACTAATTTTTCTAGACTGGTAGGAATTACGATGAAGTCATTCCTTTAATTTTCTTTGTTTTCGCTTCTTTGATCTCCATCCTTCCTCCCTCATCCTTCATCTTCTAAAGCCATGTCTTCTCCCCTCTGGCCCTATGTGACTCCCGGCATTCCTGATGATCTGTTCGAGCGGTTGCCTGGGATTCCGATGAGCCAACGGGAGGTGCGGTTGTTGTTGGTGTCTCATCTGCGGTTATGCTCAGACTCGATTCTGTGGGACATTGGGGCGGGGACAGGCACAATTCCGGTGGAAGCAGGGTTGCTATGCCCAAAGGGGCGGATTGTGGCAATCGAGCGAGATGAGGAAGTTGCGAGTCTAATTCGGCGGAACTGCGATCGCTTTGGGGTCAAGAATGTAGAAATTGTAGAAGGCAGCGCCCCCGAATGCCTGGAAAACATTCAGCATCGGCCTAACCGTGTTTGCCTAGAGGGTGGCCGTTCGATTAAAACCATCCTCAAAGCTGCGTGGGAACATCTCGATTTACAGGGGCGGGTGGTTGTAACTGCTTCCAGCTTGGAGGGTTTGTATGCCGCCTCTGAGAGCTTTTCGGAATTGCAGGTTCGCAATATTGAAGTGGTGCAATCGGCCATGAACCGTTTAGAGAAGCGAGGCATGAATCAAACCTTTGCTTCAGTAGATCCGATCTTTGTCCTCAGCGGCGAGAAGCTAGAGTGAGCTTGAATTTGCTCCGAATTGCTTAAAGTGTGCCAAAGTAATTCTTAACCTTCAGCTAACCTTATGATTCGGCTCTAGCCTAGACTGAGGCCAGATTGGAGTGTGCCTACCGATTCCTCAGGGGCTCTAGAAAAGTTCCATACTGTAGGAATTGCGGGGTGAACAATTCATGTAAGAAACCTATCTTATGCCTTGGTCTCGGATTGTTAGTGGAATTATTGCGATCGCCCTGGCTCTAGCTTTGACAGTTGTGGGGGGCTGGTACTACACCTTGGCGTTTGGTGTGCTCATTTATTTAGGCCAATTAGAGTATTTTCAACTAGTTCGCGCTAAAGGGATATTACCTGCTGCTAAGACAACGCTGGTCGTCAGCCAAGCGTTATTGGTACTCTCCACAATCGCCCCAGATTTAGCAGACGCAGTGTTTCCCGTTGCGGGTACGTTTATCTGTTTCTATCTCCTGTTTCAGCCCAAATTTGCCACGATCGCCGATATTTCCGCCTCGATCATGGGCCTGTTTTATGGAGGCTATTTACCGAGCTATTGGGTGAGGCTGCGATCGCTCGGTACGATTGAGCACAGCAACCTGCCGCTGTGGGGCTACTGGCCTGAGCAATGGACCAATTTGCAGGCACTACCCCAAGGTTTGACCGCGACTTTGCTCGCGTTCTGCTGTATTTGGGCCGCTGATATTGGCGCTTATACCTTTGGTAAATTCTTTGGTCGCACTCGCCTCTCAGACATCAGCCCCAAGAAAACAGTAGAAGGAGCAGTGTTTGGGGTGTTTGGCAGCATTGCCGTTGCGATCGCTGGTTCTTGGTGGCTAGATTGGTCCGGGTGGCCCCTGACTGGCTTTGCCTTGGGTCTGTTGATCGGCATTGCTAGCTTGTTAGGAGACCTGACAGAATCGATGATGAAGCGAGATGCAGGAGTCAAAGATTCGGGACAGCTCATCCCTGGACATGGTGGCATTCTCGATCGCGCCGATAGTTACGTGTTTACAGCGCCACTGGTCTATTATTTCGTGACGCTGCTACTGCCGCTTTTACCTCAGACTTAAATAAAGAGAAAAAGGTAATGCCAAGGGCATTACCTTTTTCTGATTTCTATGCTGGCGTGACCATAATGCGACCGCGACAAATTAGGGTGCTGTTTTCTAAAGACAATTCTTGAAGGTCTACTTCTGGGCCTAGGTCTATTTCAAAGCCGTCCAGATCGCCTAAAGGCAGACCCCGCTTGGCTTGCAGATGAGTCAACCACTGGGGGCGATCGAGCTGCAAAGTATGACCGTTTTTGAGCCGTAATCCAGTACGAATTACGATTGGGGTAAGCATTCCACTCACAGCAACCAGACTGGCACTGAGCGTCAGTTGACCCGCAGCAATAATGATTTGCGAGTTTTGTAAGTTGATTGCTTGGTGCCCAGGCAGGGGCGCATCTAAAACCGCTTGAATTTCTGATTTCAGCAGAGTGGCTAAGAATTCTGCTAAAGCGTTGGCCAATAAAGGGGCTGACAGCGAAGCATTTAGGTCTGCTTCTTCTAGCACTAAGCTGCCTGTGACAGGGATCGGTTCTAGCAGATTCAGCGGTTTGCCCCGCATAACTTGACCCAAATTAATCCGAATGTTTTCTCCGACGAGTTGCAAGTGACTGAGATGCAGCCCTTGGTAAATCGCTTTGTGGGCCGTGATCCCCACTCGCTGAATTTGACCCGTCAGGATGCGGCGATCGCCCCCTTCAATCTTGACTTGCAACTCTTCTACCTGCTCCACCTGCGATCGCAACCACAGCCTCACTGCGGGCGACAACACCTTGCTGATCAGTTGGCTTTGCTTTGGGGTGGGTGAGTTGGCAGCTAAATCTACAGGAGATTGGGGCTGAGCAGAGTCAGGAGCGGGAGGACCCACTTTAGGAGAACTGGAGCTAGAATCCATTGCTTTAGAACTGGGGAAAAGGGTAGAGAACACAGATGATGTCGCCGTAACTGTCTGCTCAGACTGCAACCTGAGAATAGCAAGCGATTAGATAGAGCGAGATTGCGTACTGCAAGCAATGACGTTAGTTGCAGCCCAAAAGGTTGCAGAGCCATGCGTGCATATGCAACCTCCACTGCAAAAAAGCTTACAGGAAGGCCGCAAAATTCCCACCATGACGTTGGTGAAACAATTGTCATCAATTCATAACTGAGCGCTGAGCCTGGCAAGCTGGCGATCGCCAAAGTGTATAGGTACTTGATCCCCAGTCCTCAACTAATGTCATGAAAACATGACATATGATCCCCGGTCACCTTGTAAATGCGTAGAAGTGCTTAAAATTGCCATTTTTACCTCTTGACCCAGTTAAATCTTTTCTGCAACATATGAGTAACCTAACGATCCCAGCGATCCCAAATGAATTCTGGTTTACTAACCACTTTTCCTAAACCGTTGACGATGGAAAAAGCAACGGGGATCAATCCTCAATACTTTTTAGCAATCGCGGGATCAATCACTGGGTTACTCAGGAATTCGCACAAGGAATGTAGAGTTTTTTTGAACTCACTAGCCTGCTTTCGAGCGTAGTCTTCTAGCCAATGAGCTAGAACATTGCCTCATATCGATCATCTTCGTTTTGCAAGTAGGGAGGGGCTACAGAGCGGAAGGTAACGATTGTGCAGAGTCTACGAGCAGGCATGCATCACTCGCTTATACGTCAAGTCATCTAGTGATCTACTTGCCGTTGAAACTATTTGGAGACCCTAACTCATGGCTAAGGAACGTCCACCTTTAGAAGAGATGACTCTGCGGCAGCTACGTAAAGTGGCTAGCGAATGTAATATTTCTCGCTATAGCCGCATGCGTAAAGATCAGCTGCTAGCAGCGATTCAAGAAGTGCAACGCACCAAGTTTTCTCTCAGTCCATCTCGCACGCTGGAGGCACAAGAAGAAGTGGAAGCAGCAAAGTTTGATGTAGGTCAAGAAGACCGTACAGGAGGTTCGCTAGCTGCCGTTGATGAAGGATTGGCTGAGCTCCCTGAGGGGTATGGGGAGAGCCGCATTGTTCTGATGCCTCGTGACCCACAGTGGGCTTACACCTATTGGGATATCCCCAATGAGCACAAGGAAGACTTGCGCCGTCAAGGTGGTCAACAACTGGCTCTGCGTCTTTATGATGTGACAGATGTAAGCCTGGAATACCAGAGCCCCCACAGCATTCAAGAGTTTCCCAGCGATGAATTGGCGCGTGAGTGGTATCTACCCGTTCCAGTCAGCGATCGCGACTATGTCGTAGATATCGGTTATCGCTGTGCGGATGGTCGCTGGTTGGTGTTGGCGCGTTCTGCTCCGGTGCGGGTGCCTCCGGTGTATCCCTCTGACTGGATTGAAGATCAGTTCATCTCACTCGGCTGGGAAGAAGATCTACGCGGTAAGACCTTCCTAGAGCTGATTCCACCGGCTAAGCGAGCTGCGGCGGCTACAACTGGCTACGATGCAGGTGCCGCGATCGATGCTGCTGGCAACCCCATCTACGATGCCATTTTTGGTATGGCGCAAACGACGGAAGCTCAGCGAGTCGCGGGTTCGCTCTACGGCTCGATGCAGCAAGTGCCTGTACACGAGCAAGCAGTTAGCTCCTATGTCTTCCCCTCTGGTGTCGGCATGTGGGCAGTCCCCACGGCTTCTGGCTTGAATATGTCTGGTGTCGGCATGTCTGGAGCTGGCTTCGCTTCCGCCCCTCCCATTCGCCCTCGTCAGTTCTGGCTAGTTGCGGATGCAGAACTAATTGTCTATGGTGCTACCGAACCCGACGCGACAGTAACGATTGGTGGTCGCCCCATCAAGCTCAACCCAGACGGCACGTTCCGCTTCCAAATGTCGTTCCAAGATGGCTTGATTGACTACCCCATTATGGCGGTGGCCGCAGATGGCGAACAAACGCGATCGATCCACATGAATTTCACTCGCGAAACGCCTTCTCGCAATACCAACACGAAGGAAGAAGCCGTTCCTGAATGGCTGTCCTAATTCCTTAAAGTTACACAACTAAAAAACAAAACCCCTGGTTACGCGATCGGGGGTTTCTTGTTTATGACTTTCACATCTTCCAATTCATGTCTTCTATCTAAATTGCTAGGAGCATAGACAAAGTTAATAGTAAGACAGTACATTTAGCTTGCCTAGAAGTGGCTAAGGTTTATGTGAGTTTTGGATAAGAACTGATATATATTAATTTCCAACTTAATATATATGCTATTAATTGAAATTGACCCTAAGACCTCTGGAGCTAAAGCCATATGGAGATGGAAGACATACAGAATAGTTTTGATTATCTGTACAAATGGCTGAAGGAGAAATATAAATTAGCTGAACCTACTTTATCCCAAGTTACGGCAAGCTTGGTTCAATCTCATGTAATAGCGAATGGTGTACCTGTAAAAGTTAAAACTGGTGCTCCTCTAGAAGTGGGATTTATCAGTTCTCAGGCAGATGGTGAATTACATGGTTCACTAGACTTAAATCTGTCTTTCAATCATCCTCTAACTGTTGAATCAGAATCTTAGCTATATCTTTAGCTAGCCTTTTATTAGAGTTTTATGTATTAACTTTCGATCTCTTGAGGTCGAAGGAAAATTACTAACTTTGTAAATTGTGTGACTACAAAGCAAATATACCAAGAAGATGGTTGGGAATGATCGCTGGGTGCTAAAGGGCTTTGCTAAATAAGATTAATGAGCATAGAGATAAGTTAATTTTAATTGGTTAAAAATTCGGAGAGCAAGTTGGCACTCTCAAGAATAAGTATTTATGAATAATCTGGCAGCTCGTATTCAACACCTTATAGATTTTCGTAGAGAGATTGGACAACCTATAGATCAATATTTCTTACCTGGTTTAAGCAGTGAATACCTTCAGAAAAAGATTTCGCAGTATCCGTTCTACTTTCCAAAAGAGTTTATAGAGCTGTACACATGGCATAACGGAACTAGAGATGAAGACTTTTTGATGTTCAGAGATATGGCTTGGCTTAGCCTTGAAAATTCAATTAATGAGTATGAGTTAATGATGGAAGTATTTTGGGACGAAGGCGATAACGAAGAAATTGGATTAGAGCCTGAAAAGATGTTCCCATTTGCTGCATTTACTGGTTTTAACTTGTACTTGAGCTATCCAAGTCAAGCTATGTGCCCAAGCCTAGAGCTTCCCATCATTTGTACAGGAAAAGGTGTTATTGAACCTTACTACAACTCGTTTGCATCTATGCTAGATACGGTTGAGGAGTGGTTCAAAGTTGGTCAACACAATGAATACTCATGCGACGTTGACGAGAGCCTTGCGGGCGAAATTTGGCGTAAACATAACGCAGAGATTTTCAGAGTGAGAGGTTTGTAGTGCGATCGCTGGGCTGCGAGGCTGTGAAGGGCGATCGCAGTAGTTTTTGATGAATTGTTACAGGTGCGATCGCTGGGCTGCGAGGCTGTGAAGGGCGATCGTAGTAGTTTTTGATGAGTTGTCACAGGCGCGATCGCTAGGTTGTGGGCTAGTAAAAAGCGATCGCACAACTCCACCGTTATGCCACCAAACTTGCTGCTGAGCGTAGTATTGCCGCTGCTCGTAGTCATGTGTGGAGATGCATGTAAATGCAGACATAGTTCTATCCAAAGGAGTATGTAGAACGTAGGTTAAATATTCTATACAAAGAAGGACGTAAAGAAAATTCATTAAATTAGCCAGCCTAACTACATAGTTAGGGTTTCAGTCCAAATAAATAGTTGGTTTGTCTGAAGCATCTACGTCAATCTTGCGTTGAGAGATGTCTGAATTTGTCTAACTAAACTTTGGAGCTTTGAAACAATGAGCAGTTTTCAGCATTTTTTGATTACAAGAATCAATATAGATTGGAATATCTCCAAACCGCGATCGCAGCAAGAGCGGAATAATATAAACTTCTTAAAATACAGATTAGATATTTTTGAGAAAACTTGCTATCCATCTGTTAAGGCACAAACAGAAAAAAAGTTTACTTGGCTAATACTTCTGGACGCTGAATTGCCAAGCATATTCAGAGAACGAATTCAAAGTTATCGTTCTCACTCTAATATTGAAATTCTGCCTGTTTATATCAGCAACAAAGAAAATTGCTTGAGTGAGTTGAAAGCGGCGATCTCTGAAAAAATTTCAGAAACAACTACACACATTATCACTACTAACCTAGATAGTGATGATGCTGTATCCCGAAAATTTATTTCCACTATACAAAATCAGTTTCGGGAGCAAGATTCTGAGTTTATTAATTTTCCCTTTGGCTATTTATATCAATTAAAAGAGCAAAAGGCTTTCCTGCGAGAGTGGCTAACCGCACCATGCTACACCTTGATTGAGGATCATAAGAACTTTGAAACTGTCTTGAAATATGGTCATGATCAAATCTCAAACTATAGGGTTTATCATGTATTTACAACTCCTATGTGGTTAATGACCGCTCACAATATGAATGTGAGAACAAAGTTTGATGTTGCTGCTGCATGGCAACCCACAAATAGAGTCAGTGAAGAGTTTTGCATAAATCTTGAGTTGCCCAAGAAAAGATTGTTGGAAGGTTCTAAAGAATTTTTCACAGAATCTTTGAATGTAGTTTTGTCGAGGCGAAGTTGGGATACTCCAAAAGTTAAATTCAGAAAAATAGTAAATATTTTTTCCCCATTTCTGATCCGTTTGGCTAGAAGAGCCCAATACTCGCAAAAAAATCAAAGTCTTTCATCGTAAGGTGCTTTTATTCAATCCGAGTTTATAGCGTGAGTTCTAGGCTTGGTTATTGTTTTGGCTCTTGTGAAGGCGATCGCAAAGCTATAGAGCAAGCTACAGGAATTGTTTGAGGAGAACTATGATTAGGGGTGATCGCCAAGTTGTGGAAGGCGATCGCTAATAAAACTGCCAACAGGTGAATCAGTGTTAAATGTAGGCTTTGATGCGGGTTGCAGTTTAACTCCTGTTCTAGAGGAACAATCATCTTTGGAGTTGGGCCTAACTCCAGCAACTGACCAGCGTTGGGGTAAAGGAGCACAAGTGTGCTTTAGTACTGCGTCCTGCTCGTTGGGGTTACTGCTGGTTGCGGCCACGCCAAAAGGTCTGTGTTCCGTTGCGCTGGGTGACTCCCAGGAGAAGCTGGTAGCTGCCTTACGCCAAGATTTTCCTGCGGCTAACATTCACGCAGATGATTCAAATTTACAAGCTTGGAGTTCATCACTTCTGAGACACTTAGCAGGGCAGGAACCGCGCCTAGATTTACCTTTGGATATCCCAGCGACAGCGTTTCAGTGGCGCGTTTGGCAGATTCTGCGTTCCATTAACTACGGTGACACTCGCTCCTACTCACAAGTGGCCGAAATGATGGGGCAACCACAAGCAGTGCGGGCAGTGGCGCGGGCTTGTGCAACTAATCCGGTAGCGCTAGTAGTGCCATGCCATCGAGTGGTGCGAAGTGATGGTTCGCTGGGTGGTTTTCGTTGGGGCTTAGAACGTAAACAGGCGTTGCTGGCTCAAGAACGTCAGTATTTGTAGCGCTCAGAATTTTCTTAGTTGTCACTGCTGGAGTGAGTCATCCACAGGATCTTTTGAGGCTCACTATAATAGGGGCGATCGCACTCAAGGCTGGTCGTAGCCAATAAAATTTTGAAAAGCTCCTATTTACAAACCTGGCAATCACTGGTGCTAGGGGTTATCGTTTCCGTTTTAGTCTTAGTCAGTTTCAATTCTTTTATTGTTATCAATCCTGGTGAAGCAGGAGTACTGAGCATTTTGGGCAAGGCCAAAGATGGGGTACTCGAAGAAGGATTGCACTTCAAACCGCCTCTGGTTTCCCAAGTGGCGATCTACGACTTAACGGTACAGAAATTTGAAGTGCCTGCCCAAAGCTCCACGCGAGATCTGCAAGACTTATCAGCTCGCTTTGCCATCAACTTTCGGATTGATCCAGCCGAAGTGGTAGAGATTCGGCGTAAGCAAGGCACCTTGGCAAACATTGTCTCCAAAATCATTGCGCCCCAAACTCAAGAATCCTTCAAGATTGCGGCAGCGAGAAGAACAGTCGAAGAAGCTATTACCAAGCGCAATGACCTCAAAGAAGACTTCGACACAGCCCTGGGTCAACGATTGGAAAAGTACGGCATTTTGGTGATCGATACGAGCGTGGTAGATCTTACCTTCTCACCAGAGTTTGCCAGAGCCGTAGAGGAGAAGCAGATCGCGGAGCAACGGGCACAGCGAGCCGTATATGTGGCGCAAGAAGCCGAGCAAGAAGCCCAAGCAGACATTAACCGAGCGCGAGGCCGAGCGGAAGCCCAACGCCTACTAGCCGAAACCCTCAAAGCCGAAGGAGGCCAGCTCGTGCTTCAAAAAGAAGCGATCGAAGCTTGGCGGCAGGGTGGTTCTCAAATGCCTGAAGTGTTAGTCATGGGTGACAAGGGGAATAACGTCCCCTTCTTGTTCAACCTAGGTAATTTACAGCAAGCACCCAAACTTAGATCGGAAGGCACTTAGCGCCTAAAAATGGTCTGTAGCGTGTTCGTCAGTTCATCGTGCGTGTATGGCTGATTGAGCACGGCCTTAATATTGATTCTTAGCTCAGTACTGACGAGATCAGGGAGAGGCTTGTCAGTGCTGACAACAACCCAAACCTGCGAGTTGATCTTGTGCAATGCCTGAATCACGGTGGGACCATCAAGTTCTGGAACGGCCATGTCGATTACCACTAAGCAAATCTCAGACCAGTGATGAGCGTAAAGGGCGATCGCTTCAATGCCATCACCTGCCGTTAAAACCTGATAACCACAACTCTCCAGCAGGGTTTTGCTCATCTCACGAGCATCTGAATTGCCCTCAACCACCAAAATTAAGCTACTTTCGGTGCTGAGTAAGGGTGAATTATTGCCGGGGGTAGGACGAGGGATGCCAGGCAAATACACCTTGAATTGCGACCCTTTGCCGATAGCACTGGATACATCCACGGCTCCTCCATGCCCTTTGATAATGCCCACTACCGTTGATAACCCTAAGCCTGTCCCTTGACCAAAGGCTTTGGTGGTGAAGAAGGGGTCAAAAATACGGTGGAGGTTTTCTCCAGAAATCCCCAGCCCTGTATCAGCCACCGTAATCACTACATAGGGACCAGGCTTAGAGACGGGGTGCGCCCAAATATTGCTCGGATCAATCCAGAGGTTGTCTGCAACTAGGCGGAGAATACCGCCGTTGGGCATGGCATCTTGAGCGTTATCACAGAGACAGATTAGGGCTTGATGCAGTTGCTCAGCGTCTCCCGTAATCAGCCAAAGGTCTGTAACCGCTAGGTTAGTCCGAATTAGGATATTCCGGGGAAACTGTTGTTTAAGAGTTTGCTCAACCCCTGAAATTAATTGGTTCACGTCAATGGTTCGCTTTTCACCCTCAATTCCTCGGACGAAATCTAGTACCTGTTGCAGCAAACTAGCACTCCGTTTGGCATTCTTCTCTAACATCACCAGGAGTTGCTGGCTCTGTTCATCTTGCAGCTTTTGGGAGAGCAGTTGGACTGCCATCAAAATGGGTGCGAGCGCATTGTTGAGATCATGGGCCAGTCCCTTAGTCACGGTGCTGATGCCCTCGAAGCGCTGAGTCCGTAAGCGTTGATTCTCTGCTTGTTTTCTCTGCGTGATGTCAGTATTGACGATCAAGATTGATTTAGGGATCTGGTTTTGCCGAATTAAAGACCAACGACTCTCAACCGTTACCTGCCTGCCGTCTTTTGTGCGTTGACACAACTCACCTTGCCACTCTCCCTGTTGATTCACCGCTTTTTGAGCAGATTGGAGGCTTGGACCCAGTTCGTCAAATAGCAATTCATCCAGGTAATGTCCGATCGCTTCATTGGCTGCCCAACCAAACAAGCGAGTTGCACCACTGTTCCAAAAGAGAATCCGGTTTTCTAGATCTAAAACCAGAATGGCATCCTGGGAATGGTTAAAGAGCAACGCATGTTCGCGAATTTGTTCTTCCGTTTGCTCGCGCTCGGTAATGTCTGTTTGGAGGCCAACAAAGTAAAGTAGCTCACCGCCCTTGGTACACACTGGAGAAATTCTGAGTTGATTCCAGAAAGGCTGGCCATCTTTGCGGTAGTTCAGGATTGTGGTTTGGATCTCTCGGCGTTGTGCGATCGCCTGGCGAATCTGAGCGACTGTGTTGGGGTCAGTAGCTTCGCCTTGCAAAAAGCGGCAGTTACGACCCAAAGCTTCTGTGGCGGAGTAGCCCGTAATTCGAGAGAAAGCAGGATTGGTGTAAATGATCGGATTATCGCTCTGGTTAGGATCGCTCAATAAGATGCCATCCGAGGCAGAGTTGATCGCCTGAGCAAAGTTGACATTGGCGATCGCCATTGCCGCCTCTCTATCTGCTTCCGCCGCGTTGGTTGCTTGGGGTTGCATCCAGCCTGCCCCGCCTAACAACTCCTGCTGAACTCTTAGCCAATAAGTATTGAAAAAATCTGCTAGCCGAGGCTCTTGCTCAACCAAAGTCGCAAAATTTTCTTGAAAGCGTCTGTCAGCTTCATAGGTGACATCCGGGTGAGCTTTCATCCATTCATGGCTAGTCTTGATGTAAGCAATGAAGGTGACAAGATAGTGATAATTCTCATTGCCTAAAAGTTGGCGCAGCTCTCGACGGCAATCCTCGGCTCGGTCTGCTTGTAACGCGATAAAGATGGCACAGCACAGCAGACTCTCATTTAGAGTTGAACTCAACTCTGAGAAAAGCTGCGCTACGTTTGCTTGTGCCGCTAGCCGCTCGAGATGGCGATCGATCTCTTGTTGGTCGGGAGGCGCTAATTCGAGAAAAGCTAGAATTTCTGGCGCTTGCATACCCAGTGCATAAAGCGAGCAACTGTGGCAGATTAGGCAATAGGGAACTGGACAGAATCGGGAAAGATAACCTGAAAGTTTTTCCTTAAATAATGCGGGTAAGGGATTTTCGATATAGGCTGCGAGAGTTTGCTGCCAAAGGTTTTCTAAGATTGCTGGAGTTGCTAACGCAGGTGAGAAAAAAGGTGGAACAAATCCAAACTTCTCCTCAATTTCTGTAGAAATTTCTGTACTAGTGCGCATGAATGAGATCAAGTTTAATGAAATAAGTTTTAAAAGTAGCTAAACGAATATTTGGATAGGCTTAACCATCCAGCCTGCCGCTCAGGTCGGTTCTAAATCAGGATAACGAATACCTAAACAACTTGTACCAGTAAATAGTCTTGAGAAAAGGTGCCCCTGTTTATTTAGCTTGTTTAGCGCCCTAACTTTTGTCGCATTTTTTGCCGTACTTGAATGGCGTCTGGATAATCTGGCTTGATTTGGATGGCTTTATCAATCGAGGTCACCGCTTCATCAAAGCGCCGCAAGCTCCAAAGCGCTACACCGCGATTATTCCAAGCTTCAGCTAAGTCAGGTTTCAACGTGGTGGCTTGGTCATAGGCTGCAACTGCTTCATCAGGCCGATCTAGGAGCAGTAGTGCCGATCCTTTGTTGCTCCAAGCTTCTGCAAAGTTGGGTTTCAGGGCGATCGCTTGGTCATAGAGGGCGATCGCTTCCGAATGGCGCTTGAGCTGATCTAGAGCATAACCCTTACTCCACAAAGCTTCTGGAGATTTAGGATTACTTGCTAGCGCTTTGTCACAAGCAGTAATGGCTTCTCCGGGACGCTGCAATCGGTTCAAGCTGTAGCAACGACCCCATTGGGCAGCGGCGTTGGTTGGGTCTTGGGCGATTGCTTGGTCATACAGAGCCAAAGCTTTCTCTGGCTGATTGGCGCTGCGCAAACCATCCGCTTGTGCCAAGAGCGGGGCGATCGGAGGTTGAGCGGGGGCGGCACTGGGAGCGGTAGGAATCGGTGCCGCAGCAGGGGTTGGGGCTGCAGCTTGAGGAGCGGTGGCTGGAGCAGAGGGGACTGGAGTCGCAGCAGGAGTGGGATTGGCGGAGGGAGAGGAATCAGGTTGGGCGGTGGTGGCTGAAGTAGAGGCGGTCTGTGTAGCAGGCTTAGCGGTAAATAAAGCTTTGGCAACCAAGAAAGTAGCAGCGATCGCCACTAAAACTGCCAAAATCGCTTTGGGCTTCACGCTTTGGCTCTGGGTGCCACTCGGTAAGACAGCCGTAGGTACGGAACTTCTAGCCGAGGGAGAAGGTTGTGTCTCTGGGAGTGCTGTAGTCGAAGGTAGCGGATTACTCGCAGCATGAACAGGCTGATTCGCAGGCGGACCTGATACAGCTAGGGTAGGAGCGGTGACTGTAGGGGGTGTCGATTGATCTGGGATGGCAACTGTATCTAAATCTGTATCTACATCTGCTGTATTTTCAGCGCTCGGGTTAGGGCTGGGGGCAGAGACAGCGATCGCGGCTAATAATTCAGCAGGTAAAGCTTGTAACGCAGCTAAGGCATCGCTTGCAGTCGCGTAGCGGGCCCGGAAGTCGTACCGCACCATGCGATCGAGAAGGTCTGCTAACTCAGGAGTCGCATGAGTAGCACGGTCGCGCCATTGGATTTCTCCAGTTTTAACGTCTTCACTGAGATGTCGAGGATGAACGCCTGTGAGCGCCTGAATGCCGATCATCCCGACTGCATAAAGGTCGCTGCTGAAACGAGGGTTGCCGCCCAGTTGCTCGTTGGGCATGTAGCCCTGAGTGCCAATCGAAATGGTGAGATTTGTATGCCCAGACTTCGCAGTGACAATTTGGGTACTCACCTGTTTCACGGCACCAAAATCAATCAGCACGATTTTGCCATCCTGACGGCGACGCATCAGATTAGGTGGCTTAATGTCGCGGTGGATCACATGCTGCTCATGCACAAAGGCAAGCGCGTGCAAAATATCTTGCAACAATGCCAAGACTCGCGCTTCGGGCCAAGGCTGTCCAGCAATTAGCTCCTCGGAAAGGGATGCCCCATCAATAAACTCTTGCACCAAATAAAACTCTTGGTCTTCCTCGAAGTGAGCCATGAGCCGAGGAATTTGGTCATGACTACCGAGTTGGTAAAGCACTTTGGCCTCGGTATCAAATAAGCGCCTGGCAGTTTGCAGGCTGCTGGCATCGGTGACTTGAGGTTTCAATTGCTTGACCACGCAGCAAGGATGGTCGGGCAAATGCATATCTTCTGCCAGAAACGTCTGCCCAAAACCTCCTGCTCCCAACTTGCTCAGGACTTTATAACGTCCGCCGAGGGGTTTGTCAGGGTTCGGTGATTGCAGTAACCGTAAAAGATTTAAGCCCATGCTATGCCCTGTGCCTCAAAGTCGTTGCTACTAACCTGCCGCTAGTAAATTGAAAGTTTTCTACGGAAAAAGTTTCAATCGAGTTACCCATGCTTAGTCCACTGGGCAATGATCGCTTTCCAGTTCCAATGCGCATTTCAGGCTCGATGGTTTATCATACCGACGGTAATCAAGTAGTATTCCACCCGTTAGCTTTGTTGATTTGGGTTGTTTGCGGTGGCCTTTGCCTAGTCCAACAACCCCACAAATCCAAGGTGGTGAAGTAGTAGGAACTAGCTGCTAGAAGGCGTGCCATGTCTACTGATGAGTCTGTGTATGTACAACTAGTTTGGGAAGACACAGCAAGTGGAGAGGTGCAGCAACCATTGCTCGCTGCGCCGATCGCAATTGGTCGAGAACGGGACCAAATGCCAGAAAATCTGGGCGACAAACCAATCTCCCATCTAGAGTTAGCCCACAAAGAAGTTTCGCGCTTTCACACCCTGATCACTGTCGCGAACTCTCAGCTTTATATCACCGATCGCAGTGCTAACGGTACCTTTCTGAATGGTCGGGCGATTCGTCCCGGCAGTCATCCATTTTCTAGTAAAGATACCATTCGCATCGGACCCTACAAAATTATCGCTACGGTCATGGGGGAAGGTGACCCCAACGCCACCGCCCTGAACCGAGAGCGCACTCATTTCGATCAACAGCCCAGCGCTCTGCACAAAAACACGATGGTAATTTGGCTGATCGGCGGTATTGTGCTGTTGTTGATGGGAGTAGGAGCTTGGGGCTTAGTCAGCACGTTGCTAGAGCGATCGCGGCCTCAAGTCCCAGAAACCCCTGCCCCCACTCGTCCTGCTCCTAATTCGTGAGGATTCTCTGATGACTGCTCCGAAGCCTACGTTTTGCCGCCTGCGATCGCATGACTCAAGGCTGCAACGAGCGTGGCAAGGATGGCGGCGACGGCTCGTATGGCACGATGGGCGATCGCGGCGGGTGCAACGGCGCTGGGGTTGGCTGTGGTTAGGGTTGCTGACCTGCTGGCTGACGCTCTGGCTCACATTCATCCCCAGCTCAGGGTTGGCTCAGACTAGCTCCAGTAACCGAGCTGCCCAATCCCCTGTGGTGCTCGATGGTCGGGTGTTGTTTCAAGTTGGTAATTTTGGCAATTTCACTGCCTTAGAGCGGGCAGCGATCGTCAATGCGGCGCTAGAGCAGGAAGTGCGCTCTCCTCAACCCGCCGTGATTGAGGTAGCCGAGGAAAATCAACAAACTATTATTCGTAGCCAACCCAACGATCGCACTTTGCTTACCGTCACCGAGCGGGATGTGTTGCAAGGCACGAACCCAGTCAGTCAAGGCCGATTTTGGAGTCGTTTGATTGAGGCGGCAGTACGGCAAGGCCAGCTAGAGCGTGGTTCTGCTTATTTTCAGCAAGCCTTGGTATTTAGCTCAGTTGTGTTGTTAGGCGCGATCGCCATCCAGCTAATTTTATGGGTGGGTGAACGTTTCTTAGTCCGACAGTTAGCTCGGCATCTAGGGCATCCTGCTTCGTCTCTCCATCCTTGGGAGCAGCCTGCTAAATTGTTGCTGCACTTAGCCTTAATCGGCTTGCAGGCAGGGCTTTGGACTGCGGTGGCCTGGTACGTGACAGATCTCTTTCCTGAAGCTCGCAGTTGGCGCTATCGTCTGTTCAACTTCTTGACCGTGCCTGTGGTCAGCTTAGGCGAGAGTAACTATTCAGCGCTGCAACTGTTGTTGCTCCTAGCCTTTACATCAGGATTGTGGTTTGCCGTCAGCGGCCTAACTCGCCTGTTTCGGTTCTACGTCCTCGCTCGGACGGGCGCTGAACCACGAGTGCAAGAACTGCTCGCTGTCTTAACGCAGTACGTCATGACTTTCTTAGGCTTGATTGTGCTGCTGCAAATCTGGGGTTTAGATGTCCGTTCTTTAGCCATTCTGGCCAGCGTCCTGGGGGTGGGGATTGGCTTCGGCGTTCAGAACATCACCAACAACTTCATCAGTGGTCTGATCATCACGTTAGAGCGACCGATCCAAGTCGGCGATCTGATTAAAGTCAATGAGCTGTTGGGCACGGTGAAACGGATTGGAGCCCGGAGCACAGAGATTAGTACCTTCGACCAAGTAACGATTATTGTGCCTAACTCTCGTTTCTTGGAGAGTGAGGTGATCAATTGGAGTCACGGTGATCCAGTTTCGCGATTGAAGCTGGCTGTAGGAGTTGCCTACGGCTCAGACATCGAGCAGGTTCAGGCAGCGCTCTTGGAGGCGGCCAAGAGCCATCCCGAGGTGTTGGTGAAACCGCAGCCCGAAGTTTGGTTTCAAGGCTTTGGCGACAATTCTTTGAACTTTGAGTTGCTGGTGTGGACTGGAGAGCCGAAAAAACAGTTTCGAGTCAAAAGCGATATTTACTACCGCATTGAAGCTTCTCTGCGCCGCAATGAGATTGAAATTCCGTTTCCGCAGCGAGATCTGCATGTGCGATCGCCCGAACTCAAGCAGTTGTTGGCCTCGTTGCAACCACCGCCGTTCCCGTCCTGGAAACCCCAGCGATCAATATCAAACGGAAATAAATCTGGCGATCGCCCCATTTCCACTTTGCCTGAATCCCCCGATGGATTTGCTGGAGCTACTGTCACCATGCTCGCCCTTGACGACTCCAACCACTCAGATCTGGAGGCCCTAATTACAACGATGCGAGGGCCAAAAGGACTCAAAATTCAAGACCGTCGCTATCGCTTAAATCTTTATCCTGCCTGCTTCACAGGAGCCGAAGCGGTGGAATGGTTTGTGCAAACCCAAAACTGTACCCGTGAGGCAGCGATTCAACTAGGCCAGAGCTTGATCGATCAAGGCGTGATTCACCACGTCTTAGATGAGCGTCCGTTTGAAGATGGCTATGTTTTCTATCGCTTTTATGCCGATGAAGAAAATGCCAATGCGGAGAATGCTGATGGAGAGAATACCGATGAGACAGAAATCAGCGATCGTTGAGTCGTTTATCCACTAAGAACCAGGATGTCTAAACCCTTAGTTTTGCTGGATCACGATGGAGGCGTTGATGATTATCTGTCAACGCTGCTACTGATGACGATGGGGCACCTACACCCTCTAGGAGTCGTGGTGACACCAGCCGATTGCTACATTCAGCCTGCCGTTAGTGCTACGCGCAAAATCATCGATCTAGCGGGTCGAGAGGAAGTTCCGGTGGCAGTCAGTACAGTTCGAGGCATCAATCCCTTTCCCCGCCTCTATCGGCGAGATTCGTGGGTTGTAGATCACTTGCCCATTTTGAATGAGGCAGAAACCATCCAAACGCCTTTACTACCCGAGTCAGGACAGGACTTTATGGTGCGATCGCTGAGGGAAGCTCCAGAACCAGTAACGCTGTTGGTCACAGGGCCATTAACTACAGTCGCGATCGCCCTAGATACTGCCCCAGACATCGAAGCCAAAATCAAGGAGATTGTCTGGATGGGCGGCGCGGTGAAGGTGCCAGGTAATGTAGAGAAATCGATCGAACCAGGTCAGGACGGCTCAGCCGAATGGAATGCTTACTGGGACCCCTTCGCTGTCGATCGCGTTTGGCGCAGCAATATTTCCATCGTGCTGTGTTCCCTAGACATCACCAATCAAGTGCCTGTCACCTCAGAGTTTGCTCACCGTCTCGCCAAGCAACGTAAATATCGACTCTCCGACTTCGCCGGGCAATGCTATGCCTTAGTGATTCCGCAGGATTACTATTTCTGGGATGTCCTCGCGACAGCTTATCTGGCTCATCCAGAATTCTATGAGCTGCAAGAAGTCGAAACGGCGATCGCCACCACCGGACCCAGCCAAGGCCGCACCCAACTTGTTCCTAGAGGCCGCAAAATCCGCATGATGACTCAAGTTGATCGCGATCGCTTCTATACTTACATCCTTCAGCAGTGGTCCCGATAGCCTAGTAAGCCAGCAATTAGATGCTGAGGCAGCTACGTAGGCTAGCGGCAAAAGCTTCAAGGCTAAAATTTCATCAAACCGGAAATAGAGATGAAGATTCAGCAAAGTTACGGGAAATTACTGAGCTTCTAACAGTGAGACTTCTATATTGAGGGCAGGCTAATACCTTTCTAGGAATCATACAAACATAGCTGAGGTTTCTCCGCTTGTCCTTCTAGGTAATAGTTTCAGGGTTTAAGTCCCAGAGCCATGCTTGCTTGCAAGTGCAGTTCTGTCATTCCAGATGCCATTCACCGTGCTAGGACTATGACTGATCAAAAACTAAGCAGAACAGTAGTACTTCAACCTCAGGGCCGTTTAGACCTTGAGGGTAGTGTAGCTCTACAACGCCAAATCGCGGCGATCGCATCCGAGCGTCATAGCTGCTGGATAATCGATCTGACTGACGTTGAATTTATTGACAGTTCTGGATTAGTGGCATTAATTACCGGACTCAACACTGCAAACGAGTGTAATTGCCGCCTGATTATTTGTAATTTGCAGGCTTCGGTGAAGCTGATCCTTGAAATCACTCAGCTCGACCAAGTCTTCGAGATTGTGGAAGAAATTGAAACTTTATTTGCTGAACTGCCCCCGTTGATGAAGTTAGTGGCGGCAAAAGCAGCACCGTCTAAGACTTCTGGGCCTGTAGCAGCTTAAGTCAGTTCGCCGCTATAGATTTGGTATCGGGCTGAAGCGGGCACGACTAAATCTAGGATGGGTTGACCTGTGAGGCAGCGCCAATGGCAGGCAAATAGGTCAGGAGTTTGCACACCCAAGCTAGCGATCGCAGGTGCGGCTGGAAACGGCCAAAGTCGATCAAAGCAAATTGCTCGCCCCTGAAACCCAAACTGGAGCAGGTAGGTAGCGGGAGGAGCGGATAACATCTGCAAAAGCCGATAGCCTAACTCATAGAGTTGTTGCCGCCAAGCATCAGACAAATGGCAGGGTTGAGAATAGCTAAGTGGAGGATTATTTAAGGATTCCTCAAAAACTTGTTCGTTCGTTAGGGTAATGGCCTCCCCATAAAGGGGGCCTTTTTTTGTGTAGACAATAGGTAGCCAATAGCAACCTTGTCCTATAGAGCATCCCAATTGCTGCTCTACCAGTTGCTGTAAACCGTCAACGTCTCGGCACTGCTGGTAGATAGTTTGTCTTGCCCAAGTAAAAGTATTCGGTAAATTAAGAGTTAACGGACACAACAGTAAAGACTCAGATTTTTTAGCTCCCACACCTACATCTGGTAACGAAGCATTAACAATGGCTTCTAGATGTAGTAGCTGAGTCACTGAGCAAACTTGAATGTTGTGAATGACCGAAATAGACTGAGCCGAGTTTTCAAGATGAGATCGGCTTGTAGATGACCCTGTCGCTTCAGCTAAAATGGCTTGCTTTAAGGCCGCAACCATTCTTGCAGTGGTAGACGGAGATGTGACTGATTGCCTAGACGCATCAATTTCAGCATCTACTACAATCACAACCTCATGCATTAGCCAAAGTTGGGCAAAGTAGCAGAACCTGGTCGAGGAAAGCTAGGCAAATCCAAACCGGAGGCACGACGAGTTCGCACTGCTAAGCGATAGCTGACGCTTTGCAACTCAGCGTGAAGTTGGCGGTTTTCTCGTTGCAGCATCGCCAGCTTTTCCTTCACAGGAGCAATGCGCTCAGCAAACTTTTCTCGGTAAACTCGCGGGAGTTCCTGCACCACTTGCTCCAACATACGGCTGCGATCGGTCAGCTCTTGCACCGACTGCCGTAACTGATAAATCTCTGTATCCCGTGATGTGATCTGTTCTTGGTAGAACGTAACTTGCTGCTCTACACCCTGTAATTGCTCACGTAAGGCCCGAATCTCAGTCATATGACGCTCAGAGGCCTCCGGGCTAGGCATAAAGCCTGTATTGCCCTTTACCAACCGGAACAGTTCTTGAGACAACTGCTGCACCAGTTGGTCTCTCATCTGCAATTCTTCACGCAGATGAGCCACTTCTGCTTGCACTTCTTGAAAATTGCCTGTATCCATCGGGGTCACGTTTTTGCAGCTCCAACTAAGTTGTCTTGCCAAATACGAGGACTCGACTGCCGCCGAATGTCTCGCCAAATTGCTGTTGCAGCTAATGTACCATCTGCGACCGCAATTGACACCTGATTCAATCCTTCCTTTAAGTCCCCCACGGCAAAAACGCGAGGGTGGGTAGTGCGGCACATGGAGTCAGTTTTGAGATTGCCACCGTTCCACTCCAAATCCAAGTTTTTCAGGTACTCACTTTGGTAATGGGAACCCATCGCAATCAGTCCTGTCTCAAGTTCAAGCACTGAACCATCAGACAACTCAACTCCATTCATTTCGTGGTCATGTCCCAGAAAGCGTTGAATGGGAGTTTCAATCAAAGGGTAGCCATGCTCTTGAAGTTTCTGACGCATTTCTGGACTCACGTCAAACAAGCCCTGCGTAAAGACGCTGATGTAGGGAGTAAACCAATTTAAGACAAAAGCGGTGTTGATGGCCGCTTCTGAAGCGACGAAGAGACCACATTTCTTATCAGCCATTTCGTAGCCATCGCAAATCATACAGACGTGCAGGTTGTAGCCCGCGTAGTCAAATACATTCTGCATGTCTTCAAATTTGGGCAAATGGTCAATAATGCCGCTCGCAGCAATCAGGTACTTGGAACGAAATACGGGGTAGACGCTGTCTTTCTTGCCAACCTTAACTTTGACGGCAAAGGTGTCGCCTTCATCCTGAAGGTCTTCAACGTAACCCGCTAAGTAATCACCTTCTAGAGATAGCAGGTGCTCTTGCCCTTGCTGTAGCAATGTTCTGCCTGGTGTGGTGGGTGGCAAACCTAAGTAATTGCGGAGGTCTTGCATCCAGAAGGAGCGACCTCGGCCTTTCTCAATCACCAGACAAGAGAGGCGATAGCGTTGTAAGTAGATTGCTGCGGAAAGGCCACCTACCCCGCCTCCGACGATGATGACGTCATAAACGTGATCTAGCTTTTGATCTAAATTTTTTTTGGAAAGCTTCATCGGCCTACTCAGTGATCTAGAGACATTAGCGACTGCCTTATAGCCAGTCTAATTCAAAGCTTGGGTAGATATGGGAAAAGACTAGAGAGTCAATGATGTCCAACTCTCCAGTCTTTATTTATGACTTGAACCCGATTTGATGATTAGGCTCTCAGCTTAGGTGGGTATAAGCTGCTAAATCTGTCACTACTACGCTTCAGCTTCTTCAGCGGGAGCTGCTTCATTTGTCACTTCTTGCTTAACGGTGAGGTAGCGAACTACTTCTTCGCTCAGACGCATGGCTCTCTCTAGAACTGCGATCGCGCCACCGGGGCCGCTGTAGTTCATTTGCACGTAAACACCCTCACGCTGTTTTTTGATTTCGTAGGCGAGGCGGCGCTTACCACGATGCTGAGTTTCCAGTAGCTCGGCACCTTGCTCCCGTAAAATATTCTGATACTTGCTGATTGCCTGATCGGTTAGCTCTTCGCCCAAGTCAGGACGCAAAATATACATTGTCTCGTAAATGTAGCTCATGCCAAAAATCTCCTTGTGGACTGTCAGGCTTCCTCAAACTGCTCCGAAAGGGCAACTAAAGAAGCAAGGAAGGGTGAGCAACTGCTGTATAAACTTATGACGCAAAGGTCAAGCTTGACGAGCAGGTGCCATAAAATACGTGAGTGCGTTGAATGCACAATCATCCATTATCTCAGACTTGGGCCAGAATGTTGAATAGTTGCTCAGCAATTTGTGTTAAAAGCCGTCCTGAGGTTGAATAGTTAACCAAGCTGGCTTGCTTTAATAAACACTCAGGGATTACACAGCGGGGTACAAGTCACTCCTATGGCACAGCGCTATGTCCGAGTTCAAACACCTGAAGGCCAAATTTACTACGGCTTGTTGCAGCTAAACCGAGGCGTACAGGTGCTAGATGCACCTCCCTGGTTAAAGGGGCAACCCACTGATCTAGAGCTAAAGCCAGACAGCTATCAGCTTTTAGCGCCCTGTGCCCCTTCTAAGATTGTGGCGGTAGGCAAGAATTACGCTAAACATGCAGCCGAAATGGGAGGGGAAGTTCCGAAAGAACCTCTACTGTTCTTAAAGCCCCCAACGGCTGTTACCGCAGCAGGGACAGAAATTAACTACCCCTCCCAAACTGAAAGAGTGGATTACGAAGGAGAGTTGGCTGTTGTCATCGGGGAGCGCTGTGTAGACTGCACCCCAGAGCAAGCCCAGAGCAAAATCTGGGGTTATACCATTGCTAACGATGTCACTGCTAGAGACTTGCAACGCCGAGACAGTCAATGGACAAGGGCAAAAGGGTTTGATACGTTTTGTCCTCTGGGACCCTGGATTGTTCGGGAACTGAGCCCAGGAGCAAGACTGCAAACCATTGTGAATGAAAACCAAGAACCCGCCCAATCGGCTTTGATTGAGCAGATGGTTTTTACTCCCGATGTACTAGTGTCTTACATCAGCCAGATCATGACTTTGCTTCCAGGCGATGTGGTGCTAACCGGAACCCCAGAAGGAGTAGGGCCGCTGCAAGTAGGCGATCGCGTGCGGGTAGAAATTGAAGGTATTGGTAGCCTCGACAACTGGGTAGTCGCGCGGAAAGCGGCACGTTTGTAGTTGCGGAGTAACAACAAGTCAACGCTAACCGCAGATTAATCTCTAAGTATTAACGCACCTGCATGTACACTGCGTCTGAAATAGTGGGAATTTCGGCATAACGTCCGAATAGGGATTGAGCGACTGCGTAAACGAAGGCAGCTAAAACACCCAAGAAGACAACGTTATATAGCGTTTCTACAATTAGAGTGACTGGGATAGCTCTGACTAAGAACGGTAATACTAGACTACAAAGCATTAAAACAATATCTATCAAAATCGCCTGCATGGTATTGAAGCGAATGAAGTGATTAATTCGCTCGTTTCTAACCACGAGGAAAAACAAGGCAAAGAAAACAATGAGACCTGCAAAGGGAACGGTTTGATAGATTTGAACAATTGGCAAGATGGGCAGGAAAATCAGCTGAAGGACAGGAAATTGGCTGAACAAAAACTCACCGAATCGCAATCCATCAATGAGCGGAAGTAGGTAAGGTAAAGCTGCAAAAATGCGATCAGGAACACTGGTTGATCCGCGCCAAGTCATTGTTTGGCTCCTAAGAGTTGTCGGATAATGATTACTAAGCTCAGGATAACGCAACTCCAATCTCTGACTGGTGCCGTCTGAGCTAAAACTCAACGCCTCAAGGTTCAAATGCGCAGGCTGAAGTGAAAACTGAGCCTGGTAGGCGGACGATCGCAACTAGCTGGGCGCATTGGCTCATAGATTGCGCGCTCATTCGATATTGGCGATGCGAAAACCCATTTGACATTCGTATTGGTCCGGTTGGCTCTCGCTCAGTTTATGAATCGCGTGACCACAGCGCAGCCGTCCCTGATTCCAACGAGGTTGGCCGCTGCGATCTGCTAAAAGGCAACTTTGGCAAACTTGCTGAGGGGAGAGTAATTGATCACCTATTAAGATGACAAGCATTCGCTACCTCCGGTGGTTCCCCGATCCCACTGCCTGTATTTTAAGTCGTCACTAGGGGAAATGAGGGTGAAGCATACAGAGCTTAATCTGAAGTTTAGTCTCCCCACTTTTAGCTAGTAGTGTTCTTGGCATCACTTTGCCAAAACTTCTTGATCCCTCACTTCATACCCTGCGATCGCTAACGTCATCAAGGCGGATCAATCGTTGGTAACTAATAAAGTGCCTTTCTCACTCTGTCCTTCGGAGTTATGATTATTGATTCAGGAAAAAATTGCCAAAGCTGGCACCATAGTAATTACTACTGAAGGGTAGCCAACCTGAGCTTGCAGCCGTTCTGACATTACTTTCACTAGGGGTTCGCTCTGTGACTCAAACTAATTTAGACTTCCTAGCCAACACTGATCCCGACATTGCTGATTTAGTCCAGCAAGAACTACAGCGCCAGCGTGATCACTTAGAGCTGATTGCGAGTGAAAACTTTACCTCTGCCGCCGTGCTAGCAGCTCAAGGTTCAGTGCTAACCAATAAGTACGCCGAGGGCCTCCCCCAAAAACGTTACTACGGTGGTTGTGAATATGTAGACCAGATCGAGCAACTCGCGATCGATCGCATTAAGCAACTCTTTGGTGCTGCCCACGCTAATGTCCAACCCCATTCAGGGGCGCAAGCCAATTTTGCTGTTTTCTTGGCTCTACTAGAACCAGGCGACACCATTATGGGCATGGACTTGTCTCACGGTGGCCACTTAACCCACGGCTCTCCGGTTAACGTTTCTGGCAAGTGGTTTAAGGTTTGCCACTACGGCGTCAGCCAAGAAACTGAGCAACTGGACTACGACCAAATTCGCGAGTTAGCAATCCAGCATCGGCCTAAATTGATTGTCTGTGGTTACTCCGCTTATCCTCGGATTATTCAGTTCGATAAATTCCGGGCGATCGCCGATGAAGTTGGCGCTTACTTACTCGCAGACATCGCCCACATTGCTGGATTAGTCGCGACTGGACACCATCCGAATCCCCTGCCCTACTGCGATGTTGTCACCACCACCACCCACAAAACCCTGCGTGGACCCAGAGGTGGATTAATCATGACCCGCGATCCTGAACTCGGCAAAAAGTTCGATAAAGCGGTCTTTCCTGGAACTCAAGGCGGGCCTCTAGAGCATGTGATTGCAGCCAAAGCAGTGGCGTTTGGGGAAGCCTTGAAGCCAGAATTCAAAACTTATTCAGGCCAAGTGATTGAAAATGCTCAAGCTTTGGCTAGCCAGCTACAGCAACGCGGGTTCAAGATTGTTTCGGGTGGCACCGACAACCACCTAATGCTGGTAGATTTGCGCTCGATTGGCATGACTGGCAAAAGAGCAGACCAGTTGGTGAGTGGGGTTAACATCACAGCCAACAAAAATACGGTGCCCTTTGATCCAGAGTCACCGTTTGTCACCAGCGGTCTCAGACTCGGCTCCCCTGCCATGACCACTCGTGGTATGGGAACCACTGAGTTTGCGGAAATTGCCAACATCATTGCCGATCGACTGCTCAATCCTGAAGACGAGGCGATCGCGCAAGCTTGCCGTCAACGAGTCGCTACCTTGTGCGCTGGATTCCCGCTTTATCCGCATCTGAGTATTCCTGTGCCAGTTTTGGCATAGAAATTTATCTTGGCGTCCGGATTTATTCGCCTGTAACTGGCTGAAATATAGTAGACTCTGCCTGACAGTACTTTTGGCTGAACCCTACTCTATTTTCCTGATGCCATACCAGCTCTATCACCTGGTTGCATTTCTCGTCTCCGCCCTCATCGTCCTCTGGAGTACGCCAATTGTTAGAAAAATTGGCCTCAAAAGTGGACGAGTAGACCTCCCTGGCGATCGCAAGGTTCATCAACGACCCATGGTTCGCTTGGGAGGTGTTTCTATTTTCGCAGGCACCCTCGTTGCCTTGCTGATCGTTTGGTGGACGGGCGGATTCGGTCTGCTTCCCCCTGACAAAGAATATGAAGTTTGGGGAGTCACCATTGGTGGTTTAGCCTTTTTCTTAATTGGCTTGACCGATGACCTAATTGGTCTGTCGCCCCTGACTCGCCTAATTGTGCAAGCCGTTGTTGCTGGCTTAGCCTGGAAGGTGGGTGTACAGATTGAATTTCTCTCTATTCCTTTCGACGGTCTAGTTTCTCTACCCGATTGGATCAGCCTACCCATCACCGTGATCTGGTTGGTGGGCATGGCCAATGCAATTAATTGGATTGATGGCTTGGATGGCTTAGCGGCAGGAGTTTCCGGGATTGCTGCCGTAGTCATGCTGGTTGCAAGTTTATTCATGAACCAACCCGCTGCTGCCTTAATTGCAGCTGCTTTAGCAGGGGGGGCTCTGGGCTTTCTGCGCTACAACTTTAATCCCGCTCAGATCTTTATGGGTGATGGGGGAGCCTACTTCATCGGTTTCACCCTCGCTGGGGTAGGTGTCATCGGCTTGGTTAAGAGTGTCACTACTGTCGCGGTCGTGTTGCCCTACCTAATTTTGGCCGTGCCCATTCTGGATATGTCGGCGGTAATTTTAGACCGTCTGCGGAGTGGTAAGTCTCCTTTTGTGGCTGATAAGCGCCATTTACACCATCGACTGTTACAAGCAGGACTCTCACATCGCTTAACGGTTTTATTTATTTACTCGTTAACTTTGTGGGTTGGTAGTATTGCCCTGGCTGTTTCTGGCATGCCCAGTGGTATTGCTTATGCCTTCGGTGCGACTGCGCTGCTGAGTTACACCAGTTGGCAAGTACGCAAGCAAGCGCGAGCCCGTTAACCAAATTTGCACCTAGCAGGTTTTGGCTGTGCTCAGCCTAAGCACCAATCACAACTAAAAATAGTGGCTAACTGCTGAAGTTTTATAGAGGAATGTCTATGAGTCTGAGTGCTGAAGTGATTTGTGTTGGCACTGAGCTGCTCTTGGGAGATATTCTGAATACGAACGCGCAATTTTTAGCGCAGCAGTTAGCTCAGCTAGGGATTCCTCACTACTATCAGACTGTAGTGGGAGATAATCCCCTCCGGCTCAAAAAAGTTTTAGCTATTGCCTGTGAGCGATCGCGCCTAATTATTCTCACTGGAGGCTTGGGACCAACGCCGGACGACCTCACTATCGAGACGCTAGCCGACTTCTTTGATGTGCCGCTGGTCGAGCATCCAGAAATTCTGGAAGATATTACCCAGAAATATGCGCGTCGGGGGCGGCAGATGTCTCCGAGCAACCGGAAGCAAGCTTTGTTGCCAGAGGGGGCTGAAGTGCTCCCTAATTCCTCAGGCAGTGCTCCAGGAGTCATCTGGCAACCCCGCACAGGCCTGACGATTCTGACCTTTCCGGGAGTGCCCTCGGAAATGCAGTTGATGTGGCAAGAAACGGCAGTGCCTTACCTGCGACAACAAGGCTGGGGACAAGAAATTATTCACAGCCGCATGCTGAAATTTTGGGGCATTGATGAATCAGCCCTGGCTGAGAAAGTCGCGCCGTTTCTGGATTTAGGCAATCCCACAGTCGCGCCTTATGCCAATCACGGAGAAGTGAAGTTGCGGATTGCCGCACGGGCAGAGTCGGAAGCAATAGCACGCCAATTAATCGAACCTGTAGAGCACCAGCTACGCCAAATTGGTGGATTAGATTATTACGGTGCTGATGAAGACAGCTTAGCGTCAGTGGTAGGCGAGTACTTACAAACTGCTCATGAGACCCTGAGTACAGCTGAATCTTGCACAGGAGGTGGCCTGGGCCAAATGCTTACCAGCATCCCTGGCAGCTCAAATTATTTCATGGGTGGGGTCATTTCCTATGACAACCAAGCTAAGATTTCGCTGCTGGGTGTGAACGCGCAAGACCTAGCACAGCACGGAGCGGTGAGCCATACGATCGCTAAGCAAATGGCTGCTGGGGTGCGATCGCGCTTAGGCACGACTTGGGGACTCAGCATTACAGGTATTGCGGGGCCTGGAGGCGGTACTACCTCTAAACCTGTTGGCTTAGTCTATATTGGGCTCGCAGGCCCACAGGATGAAATAGAGAGCTACGAATATCAATTTGGCTCTTTCCGGGGGCGGAGTTGGATTCAACGAATTAGCGCTTGTACTGCCCTGGATCAATTGCGGCGTAGGCTTTTGACGCGATCGCTGCTAAAAGACTCAGCTTTTTAAGGATTTGCAATTCTGGCCTTGATCATTTTTGATCATTGGTTATGATCAAGTAAAGAAAACCCTCTGTTAACTTAGCCGCTATTTTTGTCTTTGGAGCAAAAGCTGTAGGCTAACTAGAAGGAGCTACTGGTTTAATGGATTTGATTGACAAAGTCCTAGAAAAGCTAAAAGAGTTAGTTGGTAAGCTAATTGATGCTCTGCTGGGGCCAGAAGCTCAGCCAGAGCCAGAGCCAATTCCAATTCCCGTTAACGATCGCCGTCGTTAATGTCAACTTGTAAAAGCATAGGTTGATGCGCTTGCTAAGCGTTTTAGTTCTGCATGGGCCTAACCTAAATCTCCTGGGGCAACGTGAACCAGGGATCTATGGTTGTGTGACCTTAGATGAAATTAACCGTTCGCTAGAGCAGGAAGGGCAAGCCCTACAAGTCAAGGTCTCTACCTTGCAATCAAATCACGAGGGTGCTTTGGTTGATGCCATTCATGCTGCTCAGGGACATCATCAAGGAATTTTAATCAATGCTGGCGCGTATACCCACACAAGTGTGGCCCTACGAGATGCGATCGCCGCAGTTAATCTCCCCACCGTTGAGGTGCATCTCAGTAATATCTACCGTCGCGAAGAATTTCGACACCATTCCTTTATCGCACCCGTGGCTGTTGGGCAAATTAGTGGTTTTGGCCCTGAAAGCTACCGCTTAGGGCTACATGCCTTAGTTCATCACCTTCAGCAGCTAGCTGCCACTTGACCCTGAACTTGGTCTGAATGCTAAGTGGCAGTTGCTAACTCAGAAACCTGGATAACTTAAGCACGTAACGTAGGGCGATCGCCTCGTTGAAACATCGTCCAAGAATCCTTCAGAGCTGTAGGTGCAGGATGCTTGGCATCGTAAACAACGATGACATTGGTGAGTTCACGTCCTGGACGGACCAAAATTTTGCTATGGCTAGCTAGTCCTAGAGAGGAGCCTCCATCTAGATTCATGGCTTCGTAGCAGCCGATCGCTCGCATGATTTTGGCTTCTCGCTCTAAAGATAAGTTAGCCAGAAAGGTAACTAGAACTAATTTTTTGCCGCCACGTGGGAAACCGATCGCAGCTCGTGACGCCACTCCCAACACACGCGGATCTCGAAAACCCTCTGATTTGGGGGCCAGCCAAACTTTGCCTTGCCTCAATAGCCTGGGGCCACTGGTAATCGAAAACCAATGCTCTTGCCAGTCAGGCTTGCCATCCACTCTGGCTGTTACCATTTCTGGTTCATTTCCTGCTCTTAGGCCCAAAGTGGTTCCATAGTTCTCCCAAGGGCTGTACTTGAGGAATCGGCCTTCTGCCACCACGTTGCCCATGACTCGCTTCTCTCCGTCAGTGCTAAAGAAGGTGCCATTCGCCACGACTGCCGCATGGGAACGAGCCACGATTCTGCCAAAAGCTTCGTCTCCGTAAGAAACGTGAGCGCTGTTGGCTATAGGAGCCCGATGAGGTAAGCCAATCGTGATGAAAGTTTTGGGGTCAGTTAAGTCAATCGTGGTTTGGTAGAAGGGAATGCCTGCAACTCGACGCCGAATCACACGAGCTGGACGAGCTGCATCTACAGATTCTACTTGGGCAAGGACTTGGGTGAGGGCCGCACCTCCTAGCGCTAAAAACGCCCGCCGGGAAAATTGACGGGGTCTATTCGCCTCGTTCTGACTTAACATTTACAACTCCTAAAGCTCCTGATTTAGGGTTCCCGCGACCCCAGCAAGCGATCGATTTCGCTATCAAGACTTAATTCCTTGCAACACATCAAGACTCAGGAGATCGGAGACTAATTTTCGTAAAGCGATTGCGCCTTCTCCTTTCAAGCTCGCGCCTGTCATCTCTCCGGAAACCTGTTATGGTGCAAATTGTTGTGTTTCTGGTTTAGATCGCCGCCGTGGTGGCCTCCGAATTACCCAAAATTAAGTTTTTGCAGCAACCCACTGCCTCTGCTTGGGTCGAGCAAGCCCTGGCTAACTTAGATACGGTTCTACTAGACCACTCCCATTGCGAACGCAAAGCCGCAGGCGTGGCGTTGAATCTGATGTTTCGCTACCCGTCTAACACCCAGATGGTGAAAGCTCTAACGGCGATCGCCAAAGAAGAGCTAGAGCACTTTGAGCAAGTCAATCAAATTCTGGAGCGGCGCGGCGTGCCATTGGGGCCTCTGTCTGCCCCGCCTTATGGTGCAGGGTTAAATCAGCAAATTCGTCGCCATGAACCAGAGCGTTTGCTAGATTTCTTGCTGGTTTGTGGCTTAATTGAAGCCCGCAGTCACGAACGTCTAGGCTTGTTAGCAGCTCATGTTCCTGACCCAGAACTAGCACGATTCTACCGGGCCTTGATGGCTTCAGAAGCAAGACACTATGGAGCCTATTGGGTCTTGGCGACGACCTACTATGAGCGATCGCTGGTGGAGCAACGCTTAGAAGAGTTGGCAACAGTCGAAAGTCAGTTGCTAGCGACGCTACATCCAGAACCCAGGATTCATAGCTAATGCCAAGGTGCTACCGAGATTTTGTGATTCGGTCTTGGGAACCGCGCGATCGCACTGCTGCGGCTGAGGTGATTCGTGTCGTCTTGGCAGAGTATGGCTTGGACTGGGAACCGGAAGGAGCCGATCGCGATGTCTTGGAAGTCGAAGCTTGCTATCAAGCAGTGGGCGGTGAATTCTGGGTGGTGGAACGTCAAAATCGTGTTGTGGGGACAGCGGCCTATTATCCTGTGGATCGCGGAGAAGCGGCAGTTGAGATTCGCAAAATGTACTTGTTGCCCGAAGTGCGAGGACAAGGACTGGGCAAATATTTGTTGCACCAGTTAGAGCAAGCGATCGCCGCGCAGCCGTTCCAAACTATCTGGATTGAGACTGCCAGTGTTCTAGCTGAGGCTGTCAAACTCTACGAAAGCAATAGTTATCAGCCTGCCGCTGGGGTAGAAACTGCCCGGTGCGATCGCGTCTATCTCAAACGGCTCCAAGATTGAACTAAGGGCGACCCAGTACTACACCCCAAAAATAATCCTCAAACGGCCCTTCGTCTGCATCCAGCTTCATCTTTTTAGCCCACGAGTAAATATCGCAGCTAAAGTGACCGCTATCATGCTGAAGAAACTGACCTTTCTGGATGACGATATTGCCTACAAGCGTGACCCAGTGGCTAGGGTAGGGCAATAATGGTTTTTTATTCTGCAAAAGCCCTTCCGCTGTGATCAAAGCAAACGCTACACCTCCAGCCGCAATCACATCAGCAGCTTCGGTGAGGGCTTCAAACTCCCCAAACAAATAGGTGTGGTCATACTTCACATCGCGGTAGCCGAGAATTTCGCGCACCCAGCCTTTCATTTCCCAAGATTTGGTCATGCCTGACAAATTACGCATCACATCAGGGGCACCTGGATCAACGGGAAACAGCAAGTTTTCAGAATCGCGTAGGGTGGAAAGTAGCATCCAATCCGCTTGGCCCATCCGCAGGCGACCTTGACTCTGGCGCAAGCGACTCGTGGCTTCTACTCGACGAGTTTTTGACTGAAAACTGCCCACCTCGAACAAGCTGCGGCAAATTTCGACATAGCGTACGGGCTGCTTCCGCACCAGCTCGAAGGCGATCGCAGCAGGCCCGCAAAACGGTTGACCTCCCTGATTAATTTGAAAAGGGTCAGTAATTCGCGATCGCATTTCCGCCACAACTGTCGCCTTGTCGAGGTAAGGCCACATCCCTGGAGCCACGGAGCGCTCAAAGTCTGCGATCGCTTGCTGTGCTTGATCAATCAAGGCCAGATTGGGCAATGGAGCACCTGTGGGTGGATGAGTCATGGATCGTCTCTGCTTCCTTCTGGAGCGGGGAATATCTTGAAATGTCAAAAAAGCGGGTGTACCGGGTCCTACAGTGCCAGCGTCAGTGATTCCAGTTCAGGCAATCCAAACTATTCACCGCGATACAACAGACGAGACTAAAAAAGCTTTACTATTACTGAATCTACTGAATTTCCTGGTCTTGGCAAAATAAGCTTTGTTGCTTTGATTGCCTGATCCTAGATTGCTTAAACCTCAGCTATTACCATCTGCTTTGATTGCCATCTATCCCGGTAGTTTCGATCCCATTACCTTTGGCCACCTCGACATTATTCAGCGAGGGGCGAGGCTTTTTGACACGGTAATTGTGGCAGTACTACGCAACCCAAATAAAATGCCTCTGTTCACTGTAGAGGAACGAATTGAGCAAATCCGGCAGGCAACCAGCCATATTTCTAGAGTGCAGGTGGATAGCTTTGATGGATTAGCCGTGACATATGCTCATCTTCGGCAGGCTAAAGTACTGTTGAGGGGCCTCAGGGTACTGTCCGATTTTGAGAAGGAACTCCAGATGGCTCACACAAACAAGACACTTTCGGACCAGATCGAAACAGTTTTTCTAGCAACTTCTAACGAATACAGTTTCCTAAGTAGTAGTCTGGTGAAAGAGATTGCCAAGTTTGGTGGTCCTGTCGATCATCTCGTTCCTAAACATGTTGCCCTAGATATTTACAGCCGATGTTACGCCAAGACTCATCCAGTAGCAGCCCCGACCGTGATGGACCCAATCTCCACGCTGGATCATCCCAAAGCGTAAACTCCTATGGAGATGCTGTGCGGGCAGGCAGCGTAGATATTCAACGAGAGCTGAATCGGCTAGAAGAAATGATTCTAGATAGCCCTCGTATTCCCCTGAGCCGCCGCACGCTTATTGATGAAGAGCAGTTGCTCGACCAACTAGATTTGGTGCGGCTCAACTTACCGACTGCTTTTCGAGATGCGGAAGATTTGCTGCAGCATAAAGATGACATTCTGTTGCAGACTGAGCAATATGCCCAGGAACTTGTAGAAGCAGCAGAACGGCGGGCCGCCCAGATTCTAGATGAGCTAGGCATTATTCGGCAAGCTGAGATGGAAGCCCGACAAATCCGCCAGCGCGTGCAGCAAGAATGTGAAGCCATGCAAGAGCAGACGATGGATGAAATTGACCGCATGCGTCGTCAAGCTCAGCAAGACTTGGATGAAATGCGACGGATGGCGATCGCGGAGTGTGAAGACATCCAAGAAGGTGCAGATGTCTACGCCGATCGCGTCCTAGGCGATATGGAGCAGCAATTGAGCGAAATGGTCCGTATTATTCGCAATGGTCGGCAGCAGTTGCACCCAGAAACTCCTGCACCAAGACCGCAAACTCCCAGCAACCCTACGACCAATCGACCTGCCTCGCCGTCTAACAAAAAGAGCTCCTAACATCAGCTTCTAGTAATCTGTCTCCTGGGTTGTGGAGGTCCAGAATCTGGTCTAGCTATATCTGTTGATTGGGCTGCTAATGACACAGTAAAAATAAGCTAGAACTGCAACGATTTTAGAAAAATTCATCGTCTGGTTCTTTAGCTTAAATCCTGCTGTCACTCAACTGCTTATGGCCTATTAGTCAGCCTAAGCAGGAGGTTCTTATGCCTTCAGACAAATTTCGATATCAGCTACGCCAGGAAGCAGAGTACTGGCGCAGAGATGGTTTAATTGATACGACTCAATACCAACAAATTGCCGAGCGTTATCAGTTCAACACTTTAGAAACGGCAGCCCGCAATCGCTTTACGCTGGTTTTGATTGGTCTCGGCAGCATTCTAGTCGGTTTAGCGGTCATTACCTTTGTGGCAGCCAACTGGCAGGAGTGGCCCCGATCCGTCAAGATGACGCTGTTGCTCAGTTTATTCGTAGGCGTCAATACCGCTGGATTTTACCTCTGGCGGCAGCGATACACTTTCGGTACGGAGCGCTGGCAGCAACGGCTCGGCCAAGGCTTACTACTCCTCGGCACCCTAGTTTTAGGCGCAAACTTGGCGCTGATGGCTCAGATGTTTCAGGTAAACGGCCCCAGCCATGAACTCTATTTGGTGTGGGGATTGGGAGTGATAGCGATGGCGTATAGTTTGCGCCTTACCTCCTTGGGAGTCATAGTCATGCTGCTGCTAGGGTGGGGCTACTGGCAGGCAGTCTTCAACGCGGGATCGCTAGAGCTCGGTAGCATCTGGCTACGCTGGCTATTGCAATATATGCCGCTCTGTATCGGCCTACTCGCCATTCCCCTAGCTTATTGGTGTCGTTCTCGTATCATTTTTGTGTTGGGCGCGATCGCAGTGATTTCGGCTTTTGAAGCCAACCTAAGTTCTGGAACTTTCGGTTATGGCCGCTTGCTAATCGGCACCAATTGGGCAAGGGCGATCGCCTTTACCCTGCCCCCAGCATTGCTCTGGGCTTATGACGATACCTTTTGGTTCAGGCTGGGCCAACCTCGACCGCCGAGTGCAGAGGTGCGCCGTCCTTTTCGGTTTCTAGCGCGTAGCTTAGCGCTGTTGTTTCTGAGTGCGCTGCTGTACTGGCTCTCGTTCCATTGGTTTTGGGATGGCCAACCCAGCTACTACCCCGCAAGAACAACCCCAGAAATGTTTAACCCTATCTGGGTCAACACTGGAGTGCTTTTAGGTCTAACTGTATTGGAGTGGGTGTACCTCACCCGACAACTTAGAAATGATCTTCTACGCCGTCCCCTCCAACTTACGACGCCAGTCATAGCTATTTTTATTGGCATTATTGCGGTACTGCCATTTTTTCCCCCTAGCGGAGAATTCAGATCAGCGATCGCCGTCTTCATCGCAAATGTTCTGTTGTTTCTACTGGGAGCAGGCTTGATTCGGGAAGGTATTGCGGCGGGTCAACGCTCCACTTTCTGGCTCGGTATGACTTTGTTAACCCTACAAATTTTGAGTCGGCTGTTTGAGTACAGTACTGGCTTGGTGTTTAAGTCTTTCGTTCTCTTCTTGTGCGGTTTGGGGATCATTGCCATCGGTCTTTGGTTCGAGCGCTACATTCGCACGCTTAGCACCTACTATTATCCACCAGCCGCTCCTAACCCAACCGAGGAGGAAAATTGATGGCACCCACTCCGTCCGCTTCTAGAACATTGCCGAGCTGGAGATTCTGGCTACCTTTGGTATGCCAAGCTGCTCTTATTCTGACGATTCCAGCTCAATCACTGCACACCCAACTCACAGGTCGAACCGTGATTCTAAAGACGGCTCCTGTAGATCCCTACGACCTGTTGCGCGGCTACTCAGTCACACTCAGCTATGACATTTCTCGAGTAGATACCTTGCGTCAGCTTCCAGGTTGGAGCGAGGTTGAGCGACAAAAAGCTGCGAATTCTGAGTGGCCTGCGACTAAGTTCTTCTATCTGGTGCTAGAAGCTCCGGGTGCTGCTAGTGCTAACCCGCCGTCACCTTGGCGAGCAGTTCGTATCAGCAGCGATCGCCCCGCTAATCTGGCTCAAAATCAGGTCATCCTCCGAGGCCAAATCAACAATAGTACGGTTCAGTACGGCTTAGAGCGCTATTACATTCCAGAAGACCAGCGAGATGCCATCAACCAAAACATTAATACAGCTCAAGCGAACCAAGCCACGCAACCGATTGTGGTGGAGGTCAAGGTTGATGCTCAAGGCAATGCTGTACCTCTGAGTTTTTGGGTAACCTTGGGTAAAGCATCTGCAAAGCAGACCTATCACTATCAGTTCTGATAGCTTGTCCTAGCAAACGGGAAACATAGTGAAGCCCTGCCTCACTATGAAATTCCCTACATGAATGCTTAAGGTGATGAAGTTAATCTTTGCGATTGAGATGGAAAGTTGCACCCAGGGCTGCACCAGCACCCGCAACTAAACCACTACTCATGCCTTCCATCGTCTTAACCGTTGGGTCCTGAGTCAAGCATGTATTCGTCGGCGTTTCAGCCTGGAGACAGCTATTGCTATCTGCCCAGCTTGCAGTTCCTCCTAGAATGACGCCAACAGCGCTGCAAGTGACGATAAAGAGGATGGAGCGATTAATTTTTATACCCATAGATGGAGGTTGAACCTGATAGATTGATCTAGAGCTATCTCAATTTACCCATTCTAGAGGCGAATTCCATCGTAGCTTCACTGAGATCTAAGCATTTTTTCTAAATTCAGCTTAAAAGCCTATTGGCCTTCATCCAGACTTTATGAAACATTCTTCGACGACTTCCCCAGAATCACTAGAGGATAAACAAAAAGCCAAAGATCAAATCTTACATCTGCTAAAAACTCAGGGGGCTCAGACTGCCACAACTCTAGCTGAACAGTTGCAAGTCTCTCCGATGGCAGTACGCCAACATTTACAGGTGCTACAAGCCGAACAATGGGTGAGTTATCAAGAGGAGCGTCGTCCCTTGGGTCGTCCTGTCAAGCTTTGGCAACTAACAGAGCGATCGCTGCAATTATTTCCTGACAGTCATGCTGACCTCATGACTGACTTGCTCTTAGAAGTTGAAACTTTGTTTGGCACAGCAGGTTTAGAAAAACTATTGGCCGACCGGATGCGTCGCCAATTGCAAACCTACGCGACAAAACTGCCAGAAGCGATATCAGGGGCGATCGCAGAGCCAACTTGGCAAGAGTGGGTTGCTCAAGCAGGTATTGCTGAACCAGTGCGACATCTCGCTCACCTCCGAACCCAAGAAGGCTACATGGCTGAGGTCTTGGAGGCAGAAGGAGGTTGGCTGCTAATCGAGAATCACTGCCCCATCTGTGCGGCTGCTCAAACGTGCCAGAAGTTGTGTGGTTCTGAGTTGGAAATGTTTAGAACCCTTCTGGGGTCAGGTGTGGCAGTAGAGCGAGTCGAGCATATCATCCAAGGCGATCGCCGTTGTGCCTATCGGATTCAACCTGCTTAAAGGTTTGGCGCGATCCGATCGAGCAATTGTTGAATTGCCACAGCATCTTCCGCATCCGGTACTTTAGCCAGGTAAGTTTTTAAGTCTTGGTGCGCTTCAGGCCAGGCACCTAGATGGTAGTGCAAAATGCCGCGATCGCGCAGTTCTAAGGGAGCATCCGGAAACAGGAGTAAAATCCGCTCGATCGCCGCCAAAGATTTCTGCGCTTGATCCCGATTGAGGTAAATCATTTTGAGATTAGTCAGCATCCGGGCTAAGAACTGGCGCGGACCAATGGGTTGTAGAAAGACGGGTTGCAACTCCACGGACTGACCATAGATTTGATTTAGGCGAGTTTGACAATCTTCTGCAAATAAAGTCTCACCATGATGGTAGGCATCGACATAGACCTCCATTTCCTCAATGCTGGGACGAATTAAAAAATGTCCTGGCATCCCCACCCCTGTCATAGGGAAGTTCACTCGTCGCGCAATTTCCATATAAACCAAGGAAAGCGTGATCGGAATACCCGTCCGGCGCTCGATCACGTCGTTGAGGAAACTGTTACGGGGGTCGTAGTAGTCAGAGGTGTTTCCCGTAAACCCTAAGTCCTCGTAGAGATACTGGTTGATACTTTGGATCATCCGCAGCGGATACCGCTCAGTGGGCAGACGTTCTTCCACCTCACTGGCCATTGTATCTAGGGCATTGAAGTAAGCTTCTATATCCAGGTCTGGGTATTCTTCTTGGGCGATGTAAAGCGCTGCTTCTGCCAAATTAATCTGCTCATCAGGTTGAGCGATCGTACGGTAGAAGCATTGTCGCGCCCACGGAAGATCCGTCATGAATTCTTGCCTTACGCCATTACGTGATTAGGTGCTCGTAACATTCATCAAACGAGTCATTTTACTCAAGGGTTTGAGCGTTCATGCCTCGGAGCCGTCTGAGGAGCCAGTCAAAGCGGGTGTTTCCCAAAGCCAGGTTATCGCGAATATTGGGAGCCAAGCTATTTTCCTGAGCGGTGCGCTCCTCAGCGGATGGTTCTCGACCAGAACTGAGCCGACTTACAGTACCTCGCAAGCGATCGGAGAGAAAAATAGCTAGGGCGCGGTAAAACCGGGAGGCAAAACCGATATCTTGTTGCAGCTTGGTAGCGAGTTCCTCGCGAGGAATCGAAAGCACTAAAGATTCTACTGCTGCTGTCACAGTGGCTGAGGGAGGTCGCTCATCCACAAAGGACATTTCACCTACAACTTCGCCGCTAGAAAGGTGTGCAACTTCTTTGTCACCTAATGCTTGCACAGAAACCGTGAAAGTGCCGTCAATAATAATGTACAGGGCATCAATTAGTTGTCCTTCGCGGATCAAGGTTGTGCCTGCTAGAACTCGCTCTTGAGTAGAGATGGCGATCATCCAGTCGATGTCATCATCAGTCAACTCCCCCAGAATAAAAAGAACTTTCTTCATGTTGTCTGTTCAAGTTCGCTACAAGCAGAATCTGAAGCGTTTCCTTCAGTGTCGGTAGTCTGGATGGAATATGTCAGTATCTTGCTGCTGATTTCTTCTATCACCCTAGCGTGACCCAATTCCAGACAGCGGCTGGAAATAGAGTCATGCTTTCCCGACAATTAAACTCAGCCTCAATAACCAAACTCAGTGTTTAGCTGATTCGACTACGACTGGAGGGATCAGCAGCAATTTAATGAAGTCTTTCTAGCGATCGCCTGCACACCCGGAAAGGCTCACTAAAATCTCTTGACTACACCTAAAGTTGCATTGAATTTTTACAAATCTCTAATTTTTAGTTTGAGCCTTTATAGTCACCGCCTGCGCCATACTGCCACGCCTGTAGCCAGCGCTGAAAATAGTATTTCTGGGTGGGAGACCAACTTTCGGTCCAAGGGGCGATCGCGTTCCCTACGGGATATAAAGCGCTATAAAGCGCTAAGCCGCCGAAGTGCCGCGTCCAATTAAGCAGAGCAGGAAGACCCACTTGCGGGACAATTTTGGCGACTAAGCTGGGATGGGCCAGAGAGGTCTGCAAAAGGGTGCGGGAAAGAGCGGAAAACTGGACGACATCCTGCAAGAAAGGCCGCAGCACAGACTCGCCTAACTGAGCCATTTCTTGAAAGACATCTGCTAGCAATTGATTAATTTGATTGGGGGCTACTTGCTGGTGCACCCCCACGCTCATCGCCTTCTGGAATAACCAAGTAACTGAGACATTCGGTTGGTAGGGCTGAAGGAGAGCTAAAGCTTGGCGATCGAGCGCATTGCTGGTTAAAGCTTCATGAATCCCCAAGCTAAGCCGCTCCAAGTGCCGCACCATTGCCCCAAAGCCACCGAAACTCAGCGGTGATTGGCTACCGCTACTATCCCCCACGTGCAAAACATGATTCCAGGACGGTTGCAAGGGGCTGTTCTGGTAGCAGGGAAACAGGCCAAATAAGGCCCGCTGAAACTGCAACTGAGACAACTCAATTTGTTGATATTCAGGTAGCAGCCGGAAATATTCCTCAAATAACGTTTCTAAGCTAAAGCGATCGCGGTGGGCATCTAGATAGGTAAACAGGTAGGTCGTACGGCCATCACGGGCGGGAAAGGCCTCCCAAAAATATTGGCACTGGTTTTGAATCGGGGTGAACGACACTAACAAATCACCGGAATCGTCTTTGGGAAAGCCTTGAGCACAAGTCCCAACGACTAAGCAGATGCCATCCGGAGTTTGACCTTGCCGAGCCTGCTGCACGATGGGTGAGAAATGGCCCATCGCATCAATCAGTAACCGTGCCTTCAGGTCTTGCCCTGCTTTGACTGTCACCCCGTTGGAGTGGACGATCGCACCTGCAAAACCTGTGTGTTCCAGTAGCTTACCGCCACTGGCTAAAAAGCGTGACTTGAGCTTATCCAGCAAGAAAACTGGGTCAATCCCAATATTGAGAATGTCGCGCATCCAAAGGTCAGAACCTCCTGAGAAACTAATGCGGGCAGGATTGTACTCTGTGGCGATCGCCTGCTCTAATTCCGGTTCAGTCAAGAGATTTAGTTCTAGGAAAACCTGTAGTTCTTGACGTGAAATGTTCCACTCTTGCTCCCGCCCGCGTAACGCACCCCGCTCAATGAGTGCAACTCGCCAACCTTGCTGAGCTAAAGCTGCGCCAATAAAAATTCCTAAAGTTCCCCCGCAGATTACAACATCCCAATCGACTGCTGCTAAGGGTTCCTGACTAGTTTGCACCACTGTAGGAACGGGAAGTTGCTGGTGGCGTAGTTTGTACCACAAGTCGTCAGTACGCCGGAGTCCTCCCAGAATATCTCCAGGCAGGGTGGAGAGAATTTGTTCGCTTAGGGTCATGGAAGTGAACTCAAAGTGGGGACGGGGCGATCGCACCTACTTAAATTGCACCAGCTCATTAGATGCAAGAGATGTAAGCAGGGCATCAACTCTATTTGTAGAATAGTGCCTGAAGTTGAGCTGAAATGGCTGAGTTTTGCCTAAAACTTCCGACCCAAATTCCAATAACGATTTGGTTGAAATTATTGGCTGAACGCCAGAACCGCATTCTGCCCGCCAAAGCCAAAGCTAAAGCAGAGAGCATTTTGAACAGCGCGATCGCCAGCTGACCTCACAAAATTCAAATCAAATTCTGGTTGCTGTAGTCCTACACAAGGCGGCAAAATCTGGTGTCGTAACGCCATGAGGCAAAAAGCAGCGCCAAAAGCTCCAGAGACTCCTAGCGTATGACCCGTGGCTCCTTTGGTCGAACTCACGGGAACCCCTTGCGGAAACACATGCTGAATCAAATGCGCTTCGTTGCGATCGTTGAGTTGAGTCGCCGTGCCGTGAGCATGGATGTAGTCGATCGCTTCTGGAGTGAGATGACTGCGCTCGAGACATTGCTTGACCGCATTGATTGCGGTGCGGCTTGTCGGGTCGGGGGCGCTCATGTGATAACCATCCGCAGTGAAGCCAAACCCTAAGATATGGCCATAGATCGAGGCCGATCGCTGCTGAGCTAACTCGGCTGGTTCTAAGACCAATACAGCCGCTCCTTCCCCCAATACCAAGCCTTCTCGGCGGCGATCGAAAGGGTACGCCCCTGTGGCTGCTAAGGCCCCCATCTGCTGAAACCCAGCTAAAGTCAGAGGAGTAATCGGCGCTTCTACTGCTCCTGCAATCACCCGCTGACATTGCCCCGTTCGTACCAGCTCATAGCCCTGCGCGATCGCCCATAACCCAGTTGCGCAAGCCGCCATTGGTGCCAAAACAGGGCCACCACTGCCGATTTGTCGAGCTGCTGCGATCGCTACTTGCCCTAGCAGTGTATCTAGCCAAGGAAGCGCGATCGGATCATCCGGTAGAGCTTGGGCCATTAGGCGTTGCCGTACTTGCAGCTCCCATTGGCTTTGATAACTGCGGCTTGAGCCGATCACAACTCCACAGTCAGCCAGAGGAGTTGCTAAACCTGCATCTTGTAAAGCTGCGGCTACCACCTGTTGAGCTAAGCAATTAAGCGCCACTGGGAACTTGCCCAACATGGCTAGAGGACGTGGTTCTAGTTCTGGAAAAGGCTGCCGCAGCAAAATTCCGGATTGATTAGCCAGAAGTTTCTGCCAGCTCGACTGCAAGGTATCACCCAACGCAGACACTAAGCCAATGCCTGTTACAACTACGTCCACAGCACCTGCTACCTAGCTCGCCAGAAAGCGACTTATTGGGGAGAAGGTGAGGGACTAGGAGTTGCCGCTGCGCCACCCTGCTTCAAGTTTTCAATGCCTTTAGTGACTTTGGCCGACTCAATGCGATCGCCTTGCTGGATCTTATCCACCACATCCATGCCCTGAGTCACATAGCCAAAAACGGCATAATCCCGATCCAGGAATTTCAAATCTGTTAGAGCAACGTAGAACTGCGAAGAAGCAGAGTCGGGAATAGATGCCCTAGCCATTGCCACAGCTCCACGGGTGTGCTTTAGCTGAGGAGCCGCAGCAATGCCAGCCGTATCCAATGTTTTGCCGTAAACCGGAGATGCGCTGCCTTCTGGCTTAATTTCCAAAGGAATGTTGCGAGGTTGACCAGTCGCGGGGTCTACAAAACCGCCCGTACCCAATTGTTCTAAGGGGAAATTAGGATCTTTACTTTGCGGGTCGCCCCCTTGGACGACAAAGGGTTGCGGCTCTCGGATTACTCGATGAAAGACTAAACCGTCATAAACACCTTGTTGCACCAAGTCCACGAAGTTTCCGGCTGTGATGGGTGCATTCGTGCCATCCACCTCAATCGTGATGGGCTTGCCACCTTTCACAGTCAGTTCTACGGTTGCTTTACCCTCTAAGCGAGGCAGATTTGCAGGCCCAGGGCTGCTAACTGGAGTTGCGCTTGCCGAAGGAGTGGTGGCAGCAGATGAACTGTCAGATGGTGAAGGAGATGTTTCTTGAGGAGAACATCCTCCTGCTACCAAAGCACTAACCACTAGAAGTGACACTAACCAACGCCGCATCTGCATGTTCCGTTACCTACTCAATCAGAGCCACTTATCATCTCATGCGACGATCCCTTCTCTCAACAGAACTGACTGAGTCCCAAAGAGTCTAATGGGATACCAAATCCTAATCGAGTGAAGGGATAGTTGCTAAAAAGCACCGAACTCATGGGGAACTAATGGTTACAGGCCTTCTAAGGGAACGTTCAGAAAGCGAGCTAACTCAGCACCTTGATTCTCTAGTTCCGATAGAGGTAGCGGTTCGCCTACCCGCGTTAAGGGGATGTCATTACGTCCCTTAAGCCTTAAATAAAGAGCGCGGCGCGGATTCAATCCTTCTCTAAGATCAACACGTACCGCTTGGACATCCGAAATTGGGCAAGTAATTTCGATGCGCCGATTCTTCCCCGGAAATCCCCAACGAAAAATCTGGACTGTGCCTTTGTCTTGATTGAATTCGTTGTAACCGCCCCCTACGTCCGCAATAATTACTAGCCATAGGTAGAGCGCGAGTAGTAAACCTGCGACTCCATAGAAACTCATGGCCAGTCCCTGCGGGACAAAAACTAGTTGAGTTGGGTCGGATACAGGCAGCAGGTTTACCTTGAGATAGCTAGACAGACCTGATAGAGCAAATCCAGTGGCTCCAATCGAGACAACGGTTGCCCACCAGTAGTTACTGAAACGACGAGATCCTAAAATCGGTTGACGTAGGACGAGATTCCCTTTGGAAGCAGCTTGTGCAGTCATGCGACTCGCTCAATATAAATTCGCAAAAATTAAAGAAGTGGAATTCCAAACTGGAATTATCTAATCCCACAACCCTATAGTATGAGTTAAGCGGCCTAAGAGCCAAAGATTGCTGAGAGAGTACGTGTCAGATTGTAAAAATCCTGATATTTTCTATCATATAGAAACGTTAACTCCTATCTCAGGATCGGATGTCGGTTGCCTAGACAAGGCCAGCGAGGACCAATATGGCTAAGGCTCAACCTCAGCAAGCATATTGGCCGACATTAAACTGAAAACTCGCAACTTTCTCGATACCAGGCAGAAACTTTTCTAACCTTGGATAATGAGAAGAGTGTCACTGAGGCAAAAAACTTTTTGCTGCAATAGTAAGAGGATTTGAAATGACCATAGCAATGGGACGCGCGCAGGCAGAGCGGGGGTGGTTCGACGCCCTCGACGACTGGCTGAAACGCGATCGCTTCGTCTTCGTTGGCTGGTCCGGCTTGCTGCTGTT
>NZ_JAMPKN010000025.1:0-57865 GCF_039962155.1 Trichocoleus desertorum AS-A10
CATATGAGCCCGGTCTCTGGTTCGGTGCGGAACCGTTGTGGCAACCCGCAATTCGCTCAAGATGCGGTCTTCCTCCTCGCTGAGAATGAGATGAATTGGAGCAGGCATAGAGTTTAGTGAAGCAAGTTAACACACCTCTCTATCTTAGATTTAATTGCAGCTGCCTACTTATGCAGCGCGGGCTTTGAAGCTGAGAATGGCACCGAATTAGAGAATGGCAGCGATCGATCGCCTCTTGTGCAATCTCTGGGTGACGTAGGCAGGATAATAACAACGGTTTGTAGCTATCCCAAGTCGTAGCTTTATCTGGCAAACTCCAGACGGTAGCTTTTAGTACAACGAGCGATGAAGCGTGGGCGGTATACCAATACACGAAGCCTTAATGTGCTTTCCATCGTTTCTGTTGGGTTGGGCGAACAAGTATGTCTACGCTGGATAGGGCTATTTCTGCATCTGTACCGCCGGATGCTTCTGAGCATGCGGAAGCCTGGCACGTAAAACTAAAACCAAGTCCAATTTTGTCAGTACGAGAGTTGCTGGAGTTGAATGAGCGATCGGATCGCCAAGGCTGGCAGCAATTAAGCAGACATCTAACAGTAATGGTGGCTAGCGGTGCTATCTGGGGTTTGAGTTGGGCGCACTGGTGGATAGCAATTCCAGCATTGGTGGTTTACGGTTTTAGTCTGGCATCGATGTTTGCACCTATGCATGAGTGTGCGCATCGGACGGCATTTGTTAGTCACCCGGTGAATGATGCAGTGGCATGGCTAGCCGGGGTGTTGTCGTTTTACAACAGCACATTCTATCGGCGCTATCACAAGTGGCATCATCGCTATACTCAAATCCCCGGAAAAGATCCGGAGTTGGAGGATGTCCCCCCGACTAACTGGATGAACTACCTCTGGCAGATGAGTGGCATTCCCTGGTGGATGGGGAAGGGACGGAGACATATTCAGACTGCGCTCGGACAGTTTGAGGGATGTCCCTATATTTCTGAAACAGCGCGAGGAGAAGTGACGCGATCGATTCGGTGGCAGTTGGCCGTCTATGGCAGCGCGATCGCCCTTTCCATCGCTGTTCAACAACCCTGGTTCTTCATCTACTGGCTGTTGCCACTGGTGGTAGGACAACCAATCTTGCGCTTCGTTTTGCTTGCAGAGCACACAGGTTGCACCCAAGATGGCAACCCTTTGAGTAATACACGCACCACGCTGACAATGTGGCCGATGCGATTGCTGATGTGGAATATGCCGTTCCATGCGGAGCATCATCTCTACGCATCGATCCCCTTTCATGCTTTACCTAAAGCCCACGAAAAGTTGGCAGGGCAGTTCACTGAAGTAAGACCGGGATATGTGGCAGCCAACCGCCACATTGCTGCTCGGTTTAATGAGGCTGCCTGAGTAGTTGAACCAGATGCTAGACGGCGGAGAACTGTCTCGCTCTAGTGCTAACCCTCTTCTTAGGAAAATCCTACATGACTCCAGCTCTATCTGAAATCGCCCGTGAGCGGGGTATCCGCTATTTTTTGATCTCGTTTACCGATCTGTTTGGGACGCAACGAGCGAAGCTGGTGCCGACAGCGGCGATCGATGCAATGGCAACTAGTGGTGCGGGGTTTGCGGGGTTTGCCACTTGGCTGGATATGACGCCTGCTGACCCAGATATGTTCGCCCTGCCTGACACCAGCAGCCTGTTTCAATTACCCTGGAAACCGGATGTAGCCTGGCTGCCCGCAGATCTGGTAACACCCAAAGGGATATCGATTCAGCAAACTCCCCGTCTGGTGCTGAAGCGAGTGCTGCAACAGGCGCAGGATATGGGCTACAGCGTCAAGACAGGAGTAGAGTGCGAGTACTTTTTGTTGTCAGCCGATGGCGAAACGTTATCGGATTTGTGCGATCGCCAGACCAAACCCTGTTATGACCAACAAGCCCTGATGCGGCGGTTTGATGTGATTGCTGAGATTTGCGATGCCATGCTCACTCTAGGGTGGGGAGCTTATCAAAATGATCATGAAGATGCCAATGGGCAGTTTGAGATGAACTGGACCTATGCTGATGCGCTCGTGACTGCTGATCGCCATGCGTTCTTTAAGTACATGGTGAAGGCGATCGCGGAAAAGCATGGACTCCGAGCCACTTTCATGCCCAAACCCTTTGCCCATCTCACCGGGAACGGCTGCCATACACACTTATCCGTTTGGGATGCGGTGGGCACTACCAACCTGTTTCATAATCCCGATGGAGAACTAGGGTTGTCATCCTTGGCCTACCACTTCATCGGTGGGGTTCTCCATGCCGCCCCTGCTCTCTGCGCCTTCACCAACCCCACGATCAATTCCTACAAACGCATCAACGCCCCTGCTACCCTCTCTGGGGCAACTTGGTCACCCAATACAATCAGTTACAGCGGCAACAACCGGACCCACGCCATCCGCATCCCCGAACCTGGACGCTTTGAGCTACGTCTAGCTGATGGAGCTGCCAACCCCTATCTGCTACCCGCCGCCCTCATTGCCGCAGGGTTAGATGGAATGGTGCAAAAACGAGATCCGGGTCCCCGCTATGACAACAACAATTACACTCAGCCCCTACCTCCAGACACGGCGAAATCTCTTCCTGGCAACCTTCTCGATGCCCTACGCCAGCTAGAAAATAACTCGACCTTGCACGAGTCACTAGGAACAGAGTTTGTGCAGTCTTATTTGAAGCTGAAGCATCAAGAATGGCGTGACTACAGCACCCAAATCACTCCTTGGGAGCGAGAAGCTACTCTAGATTGCTAAACTTCGACGGGTGCAGCAAAAGATGAGATGTGAATTATGTCACTTCCATCGTTAATAATTCCAAGGCGTTGAATCCTCCGGAAGAACCAAGCCAGTAAGCTTGAAACGGCTTAGGGTGGATATAGAGTTGCAGTCCTCCCTAGGAGCACCCGAAAAACAAAGACTAGTTCTTTGAGACCAATATTTTTTAACTGTGCTACGGCTGCGCTACTGCCCTCACTCGGAGGCTTGGCGATCGCAATGAGTAAAAACCACGCCTTATTTTTTAACTGGCCTGCTCACTGGACGAGACGACGGTTTGTGCGATTTGGGATCGTGGGGTGCGCTTTACCGATCGCGGTCTCTCAAGTAACGCGTTGTGAAAATCAGAATTTATCAGTTATGGGAACTTCAAAGCAAATCGATTCAGCCGCTACAGGCCAACTACGGTCTCGACCAGAACAGCCTACAGTATTTGGAAAATCTGGGCTGCATCCTCTCCAGTTAAGTGAAAAAAGAGACGGTTTCCTTTATGTGCCTGCTAGCTATCGCGCCGATCGTCCTGCTCCTTTAGTGGTGATGCTACATGGTGCTGGAGGAGATGCTGAGGGAGCGCTGACTATCCTCCAGCAAATCGTTGATTCAGTCGGAGCCATTGTCTTGGCAGTTGACTCGCGGCGGCAAACTTGGGATGTGATTATGGGTCAATATGGGCCAGATATTGCCTTTATTGATCAAGCGTTGACTCAAACCTTTAGCCGTTATGCCATCGACCCTCAGCGAGTCGGAGTAGCTGGATTTTCTGATGGCGCTTCCTATGCTCTCTCTGTAGGCATCATGAATGGGGATCTATTCACCCATGTCCTCGCTTTTTCACCGGGATTTATGGCTCCGATTCGGCAAGCAGGCGATCCACATATCTTCGTCTCTCACGGAACCCAAGATAAAGTTCTCCCAATTGATCGTTGTAGCCGCAAACTGGTGCCGCAATTAAAAGGGGCTGATTACAACGTGCTGTATCAAGAATTTGAGGGACCGCATACAGTGCCAAAGGCGATCGCCCGAGGAGCCTTGGAGTGGTTTATTCAGACCGATCCAACCCAAACAAATCCCAACCAAAGCTAGGCCCTTCCAGATGCAGTAAGGCGATCGATGGAAGGGCTTAGCAGTTGCAAAAAAGTAGTAGAAGTTTTATGGCAGCAATGCTGAGCGGGAGCTGGCTATTCCCTCAGCTTGAATGGCTGAGAAGGCCGCTTCACCCAAAATTCGATGCGCTGCTGTGGTGGGGTGAATGCCATCCCAAAACAAAAACTGATTAGGATTGCCACAAGCATTAGAACCTGCTAAACATCCACTAGTGACATTGGTAAAGCCAAACTTGGTTGGGTTGCTGATGGCTTCTCGGTAAAGCGTGTTGGCATCTAGAGTTGCAATTTGTAAATCAGGATGTTGCTGAGTCAGCACTTTGAGCGATCGCCGTAAGCCTTGATTGTGGGTTTGGCTCAAGGTACTGAGAGTCCCAGCTTGGCCTCCATTCCGGGTAGAAGGAAGCTGCCCCAAGTCTGGTAGATTTGCCACTAAGATCTTTCTCGCTCCCACTTTGTTCAGCGATGCGATCGCCTGAGTAATATTCTGGATCGGGCCATTGGTGTTGCTGACTCCTTGCAAGTAGTCATTTGCCCCTGCCCACAACACATACAGAGCTTTAGAGTCTGCTTTTGGATGGGTTTGGGTAAATGAGTTGACTTGGCTGAGCAGCCCAGGAACTAAACTGCTGCGATCGCTGCTAGTTGTGGCCCCACCATAGGCAAAGTTACTCGTCTGCGCATTAGATAAAGAGAGGCGATCGCCCAGATACTCCACCCAGACTCGACCATTTGAGTAGCGTCCTTGGTAGTACGTGGGACGAGGCGGATACATCCCTCCAGTTGCCCGAAACACAGTGCCTACATCCGAAAGGCTGTCTCCAAACACATAGAGCTGATTAATGGGAGTGGAACCTTGAGTGGATAGTGTCAGTGCAACCATAAAACCCAAAAACGCCAGAATTACTGCTAAAAGTCCTTTTTTTACCACGTTCAAAATCTTCCTATTCAAACCTTCTGCTCAGGAGAGCTAGGTTGGATTACCCAAATTGGAGCCTGTAAGCATCCTGGAATCGCCCTTGACACTTGCTCTACTCTAGCCATTCCGCTAGTAAGTGCGGAGGAGATAAACCGTACTAAATGGAGAGGATTGTTCTACCCTGTAGCACTACAGCTAATACCAATTCCTAAGCGGTGACTTACTAACAGACTTCCGGTCCAATATTCATGCAGAGTCTCAGAGACGTTTACAGGCGGTGCTGCCCCAGTCACCCGTAAAAGGAAGATTGAGGGAGAAATCTACTTGGAACAGGATCTATCTGACAAAGATGGTTCAGTTTAAATCTGGTTCTCTGGCTTAGCTGGCGATCGCGGTTAAATCTTCAAAGCCATCTCAGCTCGATGTCTTGCTATCCAGGCCCAAGCCCATTGAAAAGTTATGCCTGCTCGTTGGGCGGCTTGTTCGTCTTCGGGACGATCACCCACATACAAGCAGTTTTCTGGTAAGTGATTGTGTCTAACCATCGCCAACTTCAGCATGCCAGGGCTAGGTTTGCGATACTGACGGAACCATTTCGTTATGCTGTGGTTGTGGACATTGTGACGAGTCACGCGGAAGCACTTTCTGCCTTCAAAGTCAGGACAGAAGTAGATTTCTTTCAGTTGAGGAATGAGTTGCAGGGTATATTGCTGCTCTTGGATGCATTGCTTGATAGATTTGTGCCCAGCCGCAACACCGCCTTGGTTGGTGATGCCTACGATAATCCAATCTGCGGGATAGCTCTGGATCGCTAGCTCTGCCCCAGCAATGATTTGTTGGTCTTGGGGGTGCTGCAAATATAGCTGTCCCTCTAAGGGTTCGCGGATGGTGCCGTCGAGGTCGAGAAGAAGAAGGCTCATAATAAGAAAACTGCGATCGCCGAAACACTTAGACCAACCGCAAGCTCAATTGCTGTCAGCCCTACTTTCCATACTGATAATTTGCTCAGCCCAATTCATCAGCCCTAAGGAGAGATCGTGCTTGGTAGCTAAGCCTACAGGCTCTATTGCCACCTGAATAAATGTTGATCGCTCAGGGTGGAGTTTGGGCTAACTAATCAGGCTTGGCAGATTGCTCAATATAGCGATCGCCCAATTGTTAATTCTGAGTAACCTGTGGAGTAACCTATGCCTAGCCTAATTTGGCTGACAGTTCTACAAGTGGCTTAGGCAAAGGGGGTCAATTTTTTCTTCAGCCAAATGTCGGCTCTGGCATGGAGATAGCAAGGATCAGGATGTAAGGTAATGGCTTGATCATAGGCAGCGAGGGCCGAACCATACGCTCCCATCTCTACCAACAACAGACCTCGGTTGAACCAGGCTTGGTGATATAGCGGATTTAGGAACGTGGCTTTGTCGTAGCAAGCTAGAGCTTCTGCTTGTCGCCGTAGGGCACTGTAAGCATTACCTTGGTAGTTCCAAGTTTGGCAGTTATTCGGCTCTAGGCTTAAAGCCACATCAAACGCTGCGATCGCCGCTGGGTATTGCTCAGCCGCACAAAGATCGCAGCCTTGCGCTTGCCACTGTACCGCAGAGTTAATCTTTAGTTCTGCTTCTGCTGAAGTCATGCGATCGCCCACTCAGTTCAATCCGTTCTCCTCCATTATGCCGAATATGCAGAACGGCAGCGCCAATCAACCAGATCGGTCCAGATCGGTGCAGATCGATTCCTGATAGGATGGTTCAGGTGATCCAGTCTTGGGACAATCTCCACCCCTTCGGCCTTGCAAGCGAACCTGTAAATGCCACTCTCTCAGATCCTGCCGTTGTCAACTTGTCCGGGACTTAGCTTAACAGCCCTAGCTCCCATGCAGGATGTGACAGATTTACACTTTATGAGCGTGCTGGCTCACTACGGCTGTCCCGATTACTTTTTTACCGAGTACTTTCGCGTCCATCCTAGTTCCACGCTCAATAAAAAGATCCTGCGATCGATTACAGAAAACACGACGGGTCGCCCAGTCTTCGCGCAGCTGATTGGGGAGAGCATTCCTGACTTAGTACGCATAGCCCGCGAGTTAAGCCACTATCCGGTTGCAGGCATCGACCTTAACTTGGGTTGTCCAGCTCCCAGAGTTTATCGCAAGAACGTTGGTGGCGGGTTGTTGCGTGACCCAGAACAGGTGAAACAGATTCTGAGCGAGTTACGGGAAGCTGTGGCAGGACGGCTGACTGTCAAAATGCGGATTGGCTTCGACAACACAGACCACTTCGATCGCCTCCTCGACCTGATCAATTTATGCGACATCAACTTATTGAGCCTACATGGTCGTACGGTGAAGGAGAAGTATCATAGCGCCGTGCACTACGACCTGATTGCCCACGCCGTCCAACAGGTCAGGTGTCCAGTGCTAGCCAACGGTAATGTGACCTCCGCCACCTCTGCCCTATCTGTTTTAGAGATGACAGGAGCCGCAGGAGTGATGATTGGTCGGGCTGCTATTCGTAACCCCTGGATTTTTCAGCAAATCCGCCAAGCCTTAAACGGTCAGCCTGTTTCTGGTGTTCCTCTCAGTGCTGTTCACGATTACATTGAGCGCTTGCGCCAAACCCAAACCGCGTCAATGGTGCCAGAGCGGGCGCGGGTCAGCCACATGAAGATGTATCTCAACTTTATTGCTCAAAGTGTCGATGTTGCGGGAGCGTTTTTAAGGGAGATGCGCCAAGCTCGGACGGAAACAGAACTCTTGGCAGTCTGCGATCGCCATTTATTAAGCAACCCAGAGACAGAATTCGCTTTGGAGCCATATCCGGGGCTGGTCGCTCGTCCCACTTGTGAAACTCCCCAAGATTGCTGTGCTTGATACTTTGACTTTTGATACTTTATCTACTGATCTCAACATCATATGAATTTCTGGCAACAGATGACTTCATGGCTCGGTAGCGATGTTCGCGATCGCCAGGGTTTTCATCGCTTTGATGGTTGGTCTTTAAAAGATCGTGATCCTGAAGCGATCAAAGCTTGGATGCCCGTCTGGGAATGGTTTTACCGTTACTATTTTCGGGTGGAAACCGAAGGGTGGCAGCACATGCCAGCTAGCGGCAAGGTGTTAATTGTCGGCTCCCATAATGGAGGCTTGGCATCGCCTGATACCTCAATGGTCATGCTCGATTGGTTTCGGCGATTTGGCACTGAGCGTCCCGCTTATGCCCTGATGCATCCGACCGCTTGGCAAACTCCTATCTTTGCGGTTCCAGGGGCACAGGTGGGAGCGATTCAAGCTCATCCAAAAATGGCGATCGCGGCCTTGCAAGCCGATGCGGCTCTACTGGTCTATCCGGGAGGTGCCCAAGATATGTTTCGTCCCTACAGCTTGCGCCATCGCATTCACCTGGCAGGACACCGAGGATTCATTAAGCTGGCCTTGCGAGAGTCAGCGCCGATTGTGCCTGTGGTTTCTCATGGGGCGCATGAAACGCTGATGGTTTTAGGCGACTTTTATGAACAGATGCAGCAATTTCATCAGTGGGGATTTCCTTGGCGACTGGATGGCAACACTGGGGTATTTCCTATCTACTTGGGGCTGCCTTGGGGAGTGGGAATCGGTCCGTTGCCTAACTTCCCTCTGCCAGTGCCAATTCAAACCCGTGTCTGTGCGCCAGTCGTCTTTGAGCGTTATGGACGAGCCGCTGCCTGCGATCGCGCTTATGTGGATGCCTGCTACGAACAAGTACGAGCCCACATGCAAAGCGAATTGGATGATTTAGTTGCGCGCCAAAATCGGCCATAATTTAACCTGTTTTACCCCAGGGTGTAACGTAGGAAATTAGAACAACTCACTAAAAAACATCGTTGGTTAGCGCTTCCTGAATCAGAGGTCAGAAATGTCAATGTCTACTGTGAGATCAGGACTATCTCAACTATTGAGCCAAGTATCTAGCAGAAAGAGCAAAAACAGGCAACTCAAGACCTCTAAAGCCTTCTTTAAAAGTCTGGTGCTCGTACCAGTGGTACTCTTTGCTTGCACTGCCCCCAGAGCGGATCAACCTCAGCGTCCAGAGACAAGCACTGCTGTAGCGACAAAACAACCTGTTGAGTTGGTTGGGTCTTCAATCGCCAGTCACAAACAGAAAGCAACCTATTCTCTCCTAATTCACCGCAGCGATAAGCGCCTGGAAGTACTCAACAGTCAGGGCGATCGCCTGTATGAAGCCCCGATCGGGATCGGGCAGGGTGGCCTGAAGGAGAAACAGGACATGACTGACCTAGTAACCCCGACTGGTGAGATGACAATAGACCTAATTCTCTACAAAAAATCTGCTTACAACCAAATCGCGAGCCAGAATGTACAGCGTTTCGCTCAAAATCCGCAATTTCGTCCCCTGGTGAGTCAACCGCAAGGTTTGGTTCAGCTATTCCAGAACATGAGTCGGCTTGACTTTGATGGCAATGGTAGCCCAGACAAAGCCTATGGCGACGGGTATATCGGACTCACCTCAGAAACCACAATTACAGGCCCTAAGATGAGCACGTTTGCCTCAACGCCTTACTGGTTCTCGATCGCGCTGCATGGCACTCCTAATCCCAAGAATATTGGTCAAGCAAATTCTGGTGGTTGCGTGCATTTGGCACCCGATACCTTGAAACAGTTGATTGAGCAAAAATGGGTCCAGCTCGGCACTCCCGTTAAAATTGTGGATTAAGCTACGGTGCTAAATCCGCAATTGTAGGAGCGATGAGAAGCGCATCAAGGGGTTGAAAGTGAGTCACCTTACGATTGCTTGAGCTGGGCCATGCTTCAAGCTGCTTCACAAGAAGACTGCACGCTACTGAGCTGTACGCCACTGAGCCATATATCTCAGAGATCGTCAGTAACAAGCTGTTAACCTACCTCCCGATATAGGCACTGCCATGTGAACACCCATAACATTGAGCTTCAGTGGTATTTCAGGTAAGGCACATGTCATCTCAATTGAGCAGTAAGCCAGAAGAACTTGAGGCCAAGCAAAGTACATTGTTTGATCGCACCTTTCGAGACAGTGAAGGCAAGATCGTGATTGCGCAAATGCCCAATCTCCCCCTCCTGGTTGGGTTGACAGCAACTGTTCTGCAATCCGTGCTTCCTAGTGGCAAAATCCAGACCGCATTCGATTTAGTCGCGTTTGGTGCTTTGTTTACTTGGGCCTGGCAGGAGCTGTTTGAGGGAGTTAACTACTTTCGTCGAGCGCTTGGCTTGATTGTATTGTTGAGTATGCTGACGCTGGGACTTAACCTCGGTAGAGTGTGAATCCTGCCAGGAAGCTCACGCCGTGAGAAGTCTCGTTATGTGTTGAGTCATTTTGGCGAAAAGCTGTATATCCAGTTGGCCTCTGTTACAGCGCATCAATCCGATGCAGTGACTCCATCAACTCCTCAATCTCCTCATCACTAGAGCATTGCTGCACCTGAGATTTGAACCACTCTAACTCTTCTGGTTCTGTGTTTGGCCCTTGGTACACTAGCAGTGTGCCTGCCACTCGTGCCAAGGTGAGGGGCTCATGAGGCACGTGATTCAGCAGGGCATTAGCGTCTTCATATAACTGTTCTGCTGCCACCTCATTCAGCGGTTTCCCCATCTGTGACGCAATTTCCTGCAAGCTTTGCTGAATCGATCGCTGAAGATCTGGGGGGAAAGAATAGTTCATGGTCTCTGGGTAAAGGATTTAAATGCTTTAGGGTTCATCCTCTGTCTCTCTATCCTTCTAATCAGGCATTTCCTCAATGCTGCGTGGTTCACCCTTCGGCTGCTGATTCATCTCATGACGGTATCGGCTGGAGGCTTCGTACACCTGCCTCCGGACTCGCTGGATTGAACCAAGTGGTCGATGCTCTGCAATGCAGTGCCAGGCGTTGAATGATAGCACTTCATCCACATAAACACGCCGCGCGGGGCTAAACGCCTCCTGCACCGGAATTGTGAGCTTGGCGATCGCCTGATAGGGACTTTCCTGCTCTGACCACTGAATCGAGGCATCTTCGATCGGCATCGTCTCCAAATTGGTGCAAAGCTGAGCACGCAGTTCATACTCGGCAGGTTGCTGACGAAAGAAATCGACAATCAGATCGCGCAAAACTGAAGAATCACTGGTTTCGACCGTTTTACCTATAAGTGGCTGAAGACTATCTGAGATGGGAACAGCGCTAATTTTGGCAATATAGTCTCCATAGCGCAAGGCAGCAGTCGTGTAGTAAGTTTCTCCCAGAATGTGGGTTTCTGGCACAGTGATCCCCAACGCAGTCGGGTAGAGGTCTATTCCTACCTTTTTGGTGACGGCATTCACAGTGCGTAGGGCGGTGGTCAGAAGTTGTTGCGCCTCCTCAGGGGCTCGGACCACAACCTTTTCCTGAAGTAATTGCTCATTGAGGTAGCGAGCGACATTTCCCGATGGAAAAACCAGGCGGTTGATCATCAAAAAATCTTGGGTCAGTGCGTCTGGTTCAGAGCTAAATAACTTAGAACCTTCTACGCCAATCACCTTAATGGCCATACCCCGAAACGCAGACATGCCATCGGGCATGATGTCACCGGGAGAGGTCGAGAAGCGAATCATCACAGGATAGGTTCGCGGTTCACGGAACAAGCCCTGCGCTAGCGGTGTAGGCAGGTTGTCATATATCGTTAGTTCCCCTTTGAGCCCACCGTGTCCTTTGGCATGGGCACCGCGCATAGCGTGCCGATGTTTGTCAAACACCTTTTGCCCCATGCGGCTAACCGAGTCTAAGGTTTCGTGAATGAGCTTGTCTTCGTCGGGTTGTTTGACTTCTACATCGTCCGAGTAGCGAACGTATTGTTCTCTGGGGCTGGGCATTAAGGTTCCTGGTCAGGTTGAGGGGATTATTCTAGACAGTCGTAGTTTAACAATCTGAAATGGAGTCTGCCTTCAAACAGATTGAATCAAGTAGATTGAATCAAGCTAGAAATTACTTCAATCAATTTTTTGGGTTCGATTGGTTTGGAGACATGCTGTTGAAACCCAGCTTGTAGCGCTTGTTGCTGGTTGAAGTCTCCAGCGTAAGCAGTCAGGGCGATCGCTGCAACTTGTCCACCCTGCTCTGGCCGCAACGCTCTCACCTGTTGCATCAGCATGTAGCCATTCATATCTGGCATCCCGATGTCACTCAGCAGCACATTTGGTTTGGAATGAATGAGCCTAGTCAAGGCTTCAGCAGCAGTCGTTGCGATCAGCACAGTGGCTCCAGCTTCTTTCAACACAAAGGCCACGAATTCTCGTGAATCCGGTTCATCATCCACCACCAAAACCTGAACCCCATGCAAATCGTAGTCAGATTCTGGTGACTGACGGTTCTGAGTGGCGATCGCCTGTGTGGGCATCAGTGGAAGTCTGACGGTAAAGGTAGCACCCATGCCAACCCCTGGGCTTTCGACTCCGACCGTGCCTCCGTGTAGTTCGACCAAGTGCCGCACGATCGCTAACCCTAATCCCAGGCCGCCAAACTTTCGTGTTGTAGTGGCATCAGCCTGCCGAAAGCTGTCAAACACATAGGGCAGGAAGTCAGGGACAATCCCTTGTCCAGTATCACTGAGCGTAATGTAAGCGTATGAGTCTAAGCGCTCTAGCCGAATCCTGACTTGCCCTCCGTTTGGCGTGAACTTTACCGCATTGGAGAGCAGATTCCAAACCACTTGCTGCAACCGAGTAGAATCTCCAGAAACCAATCCCACATCTGGTTCAAGGCTGCTCTCAATTTGGATTGACTTCGCTTCTGCCGCTAGCCGTACCGTTTCCATCGCCGCTCTAATGATGAAGGTCAGATTAATCGAGCTAACTTCAAGGTTGAGCTTGCCTTGGAGAATCCGGGAAACATCGAGCAAATCTTCAATCAATTCCGATTGCAGTTGGGCATTGCGTTCGATGGTCTTCAATGCTTGCTGGGTTCTGGCTGCGTCTAGCTTGCCGTTCTGCAAGAGCCTTGACCAACCCAAAATTGGGTTAAGAGGCGATCGCAATTCATGGGAGAGTACTGCCAAAAACTCATCTTTGAGCCGATTCGCGCGATCGGCTTCGACTCGGGCAGCTTGCTCACGGGTCAGGAGGTGTTCGCGTTCTGCCTCAATATGTTTTTGCTCAGTGATATTGAGTACAGTGCCAACAAAGCGTTGTGGCTGGTCGGTAGCGTCAAAGTAAACTTGTCCTTTTGCCGTAATCCACCGTTCAATGCCATCTTGAATTCCGATCGTGCGATATTCTACGCTATACTTGCCGCCGCTGGCTGGGTTCAAAACTTGTTGCACTACTTGTTCTAGTCGTTCGCGATCATCAGGGTGTAGACCTGCAAAAAAGCTCTCAATGCTGCTCTCCGCTTCTGGGGGTAAGCCAAACATGGCTTTGCAACCTTCATCCCAAATCAGTTGATTGGTGATCAAATCCCAGTCCCAGGTCCCTAACTGGGCAGATTCGATCGCCATGCGGAAGCGGTTTTCACTGTCGCGCAAGGCTGCTTCGGTGCGGGCCCGATCGACTGCTGCCCAAGTCCGCTCAGCAACTTCTTCTACTAAAGCCACTTCGTCTGGTGTCCAGTCTCGCGGTCCAGCCATGTGGACTGCTAGTACCGCTACAAATTCGTCACCCTTGACCAGCGGTATGCCGATGTAGGCTCCAATCTGGATCGCAGCGTAAGCTGACCGTTGGGCTGGGGATAGGTTGGGATCGGTTGCCACATTGGGCATGGACACCGTACGACCCGCACGGAACGCCGCAAGCAGCTTGGGTCCAAATGAATCAATGGGATAGCCGCCAGCGATCGCGTCGGCACCGTTGACGTAGTCACGCTCAACCACGTAATCAGCACCACAAACCTCGAAGTAGGCTACGCGGTTCGCACCGAGATATTCACCCAGCACTCGGCTAGCTGTAGCCTGAATCTCCACTGGGTCAGCAAGTGGGCGTAGGGTATCGGTCAGAGCAACCCGGAAGGCATCAAACTCGGCAGCACGCCGTGAAACTTCCTCTGCTCGTTTGCGTTCACTGATGTCATTGAACAGAACTGCCACTTTGCGTTCGTGCGGCTCACCAACCCGGAAGGCGTAAATATCAAAAAAACGTCCCAGCGCCTCAGCAGAGTTCTCAAAGCGTACCGCTACACCTGTTAGTGCAATTTTGCCGTAAATCTCCAACCAGTATGCGTCATGCTCTGGGACTAATTCGCGCATTGTTTTGCCAATCGCATCCACCAGTCCCGTGTGTTTCTCAAACAGCGGGTTAGCTTCCAGGAAGCGGTAATCGTCTGCTTTTCCGGTTTCATCAAACAAAACTTCGATTAGGCAAAAGCCTTCGTCGATCGACTCAAACAGCGATCGATACTTTGCTTCCGATTCGCGCAAGGCTTTTTCCGCCTGCTGGCGTTCGTCTTCAGCGCGCACGCGATCGCTAATGTCTCGCGAGATGCACAACAGCCTTTCAACTTGTCCATTTGCTCCCCGAATAGGGCTAATCTTGTTATCCCACCACTTAGGCTCGCCGCTCAGCGTTGGACGAAATCCTTGAAAGGTGCAAACTTTACCCGCTCTAGCCTTCACGATCGCCTGGATTGCCACAGCCTGAGTCGATCCTTGCCAGAACTCAGTCCAGGATGTGTTCAGAAACGGCGTAATGTCCTGGATGCTAAGCAGCGCTTGCCCTCGCGGACTCATGAACAGAATTCGCCCCTCTAAATCCAATACCTTGATGCAGTCATCGCTACTTTCAAGAATCTGCTGATCAAAATCCTGACTTTGGCCTCGTGCCATTGTTGGCTCTACCTGTTCAGCTTCAGCGCTGCCCTGAGCGGTGTTTTGAGTGATGTTTTGAGTGATGTTTTGAGATAAATACTTGTCAGAAGCGACAGAGCGACGAAGGCTATCAGTCATACAGTCTCCATCCTTACTCTGAAAAATATTTGGCGAGCAAATCTTTGCCAGTTTCACCCATCTGATGCAGCAATTGTTCAATCTGCTTCAACGCGATGGGTAAGGGCTTGGTTCGCCCATTTTCCCAGCGATTGACGCTCTGAAATGAAACTCCTAGCTTCGCGGCAAACTTGACTTGGGAGAGTGCTAGCCGTTGTCGCGTTTCTCGCACGAGATCCGCTAGCTCCGATGCAGCGATCGCAGGCATAAGGCACAAACCATAAAACAGCATTCACTAGCTATACCACGTGGTATAGAAAGCCTTCTCCCTCAGAAGACACAGGAAATACGTTGCTATCTCGTCTAAGGAATACTCATTACAGGAATAAAGTCGAGATCGTTCTTATTTTTGTAACTGTTGGCATTACTGCTTGCCGAGGAATTCCACAGTAATGAAGTAAAGGATGCGGAGGCCCTTTGGTAGAGAGCGAAGCAATTTGGGTTTACTGGTGATCAGATTAGCGCCTGACCCATCTGGTGTTAACAGAACCGATGTGTTCTCAGCATTTGGAGCTTTTTCAGAGCCACTTATTTCCTCACCTATTTTGGTAAGCGTTGGAGATCCCGCTGATGTCTGCGACCTGGACCGCTGAGCAAATCTTGGCGCTAGCGCCCGATGCAAGTTCTGCTAAGAACGGCAAAGGCTTAGCGAGCATTCGCAAATGGGTTGTGTTGGGCCAAGCGGAGCTAGCAGTTTGGGGAGAATGTCAAGGCAGTGGCAAAAACCCCTATCGAACGCAGATTGACTTGAGCGAACCTGCATTTCAGTGCAGTTGCCCCAGCCGTAAATTTCCTTGTAAACATGGCTTAGGGCTGTTTCTGGCCTGGGCCGAGCAATCCACTGCCTTTAGTGTTGGCACGCCGCCGTCCTGGGTTGAAGAGTGGCTGAGTTCTCGCCAACAGCGTCAAGAAAAGCGCACGCAAAAACAAAAACAAGAGCAATCCAAACCGATTGATGCGACTGCACAAGCGAAGCGGGCTAGCGATCGCGCGGCTAAGGTTACGGCTGGTATCCAAGATTTACAACTATGGCTTCATGACCTAACTCGTCATGGGTTAGCGACGGTGCAACAAAATTCTTATCAGTTTTGGGACATGCCCGCAGCTCGGCTGGTAGATGCCCAAGCACCCGGATTGGCTCGACAACTGCGAGAAATGGCAAGCATTCCGTCATCAGGATCAGGGTGGGCAGAACGATTGCTGAGTCGTCTAGGAAAACTTCACCTGCTGCTAGAAGGGTTCCAGCGCTTGGAGTCGCTACCTCCTGGAACTCAGTCCGACATCCGGAGTTTAATTGGCTGGACCCAAACTCAAGACGAGTTATTGGCGGAGGCGATCGCGGCAGAGCTACCCCATGAACTTCAAAACACAGGGCGTGATAGTTCAAAAGAGGTATTGCGTGACCATTGGTTAATTTTAGGACAATATCACTCAGAAGAAGACCGTTTGCGAATTCGGCGGAGTTGGCTTTGGGGACAGGAAAGCCAACGCAGCGCCCTATTGCTCGATTTTGCTCACGGCAATCAGCCGATGGATGCCAGCTTGATTGCAGGCACAGTTTTGGATGCAGAGTTGGTGTTTTACCCTAGCGCTTACCCGCTCCGAGCCTTGCTCAAAACTCGCCACCACGCTCCAACTCCAATGCAGGAGATGCCAGGTTATCCAACGATCGCGATCGCCTTGCAAGCTTATGCTCAGGCAATGAGCTGCAATCCCTGGCTAGAGAGGTTTCCAGCTACGCTCCAAGCGGTAACTCCAGTCTGTGAAGGCAACCATTGGTTTGTCCAGGACTCCGAGGGATGTTTTCTCAAGCTCAGCGATCGCTTTTCTGGAAGCTGGCAATTGCTGGCCCTGAGTGGAGGACATCCGATAGCGCTGTTTGCCGAATGGGAAGGAGAGACACTACTGCCGCTCAGCGTTTGGACAGAAAACAAATTCTATGTTTTGAAGGGTGGTGCCCTATGACTTCGCTTTGGGAAGCCCTTGTAACAGCGGCTCTTTTGGGCACAGAGCGCCAAGCGTTTACTCCGCCTGCTGAGGCTGGCTTGCTGGGTGAATTGCTCTCGCGTTTAGATGCTGCCAACCCGGAAGCGGCTCTACTCAGCGCGGCGGCGACTGCCTCTTTGCATCAACAGGTGGGGCAATTGCCCGCGATCGCTCGTCAGCCTTTACCCACGGCTTGCGATTTAGACGACCTACCCCGCTGTAGTCCTCAAGCGGGCCATCACCTGAGCCTGATGCTAAGCGGAGAGTACGCCAAAGTGTTACCAGAATGGTTAGCGGCAGTAGCGGCGGCAGGGCAGCGAGTACCAGAATCTAATTTGCCTGCTTTGCTGGATTTGGGCCAGCGCAAAACCGATTTACAAGCCGCAATTGCGCCTGTTTTAGGCAAGCGAGGGCAATGGTTAGCAGCGCAAAACCCAGATTGGAATTTTGTCACGGGGACTGAGGATGATGCGAGTTGGGAGACAGGCAACCGTGCCGCTCGAAAAGCTTTGCTGAGTCGCTGGCGATCGCAAGATCCAGAACGCGCCCGCCATGCCCTAGAAGCTACTTGGAAACAAGAAACTGCCGCCGAAAAAGCAGCCTTTCTGGAAACTTTTTTAACCCAGTTGAGCCTGGCAGATGAACCTTTTCTAGAATTGGCGTTGAGCGATCGCAGCAAGGATGTGCGTCGGGTTGCCGCTGATCTGTTGGCGAGACTACCTGACTCCCTCCTCTGCCAACGAATGACAGAACGAGTCCATCGTTACATCCAGATTGGGTCAAACCAGACTCTAGAAGTCACCCTGCCTGAAGCGCTTGATCCTAACCTGCTCCGAGATGGAATTGAACCAAAAGTACCCTATAACTACTCGATGGGTGAAAAAGCCTGGTGGCTGTTGCAAATCGTAGCGGCCACTCCCTTAAGCGTTTGGACTTCAACCCAATGCACTCCAGAAGCGTTGGTGCAAGCTGCCGTGCAGAGTGAATGGACTCCAGTATTTTGGCAAGGCTGGAAGCAAGCGACTATTCGCCAGCGATCGCCGACTTGGGTGCCTGCTCTGCTGGAGTTTCATCTGGCCACAACCCAAGATGTGACCTATCTCCAGGACGAAGACTTACAACAACTTATGGCGCTTTTACCTGAAGCTGAGCAAGAAGCATTGGCGCTCAATCACTTGCAGATCAAAGGGATAGAAAATTCAGTAGCATTGCGACTGCTATATCAGGTGCGCTCAGCCTGGAGTATCCAGCTAGGCCGAGCGGTGCTGGATGCGCTCTATCAATACATCACTGTCTTGGAAGCGCAGCCTTTGTGGCACCTGCTAGAAGCTTTGAAAGAATTTGCCCTCTGGATACCTCCCTCTTTATTAACCGAAGCCATCCCCTTAGCCGCAGCCATTGAAAACCGTAACAACTGGGCTGCCAGCACTGATCGGGGTTGTTGGTCACGGGAGATTGAGAAATTCTTAGCGCTCCTCCAGTTCCGGCAAGACATGTTACAGGCCCTTACCCAGCAATCAAAGTGAAACCATGACAGACAGCAAGCAAACTACCAAAACTCGCACCTCGAAAAAAGCCGCAACGGTCGAAGCTAGTCCCGCGATCGCTTCGGCACAGACCACCTTATTGCGAGAGCACGCCGAGCATCAGTTCGCCCATGAACTCGATGAACTCGCCAAACAAGATACGCGCCAGCGTCCCCCCAACTGGAAGCTTTCTCCCTGGGCTGTCTCTACCTATTTGCTTGGAGGCACTCTCGACAATGGGTTTGAGGTGTCTCCCAAGTACATCGGCAACCGTCGTGTGATTGAAATTGCCGTGGCAACCTTGACCACCGATCGCGCTCTACTTCTCTATGGGGTGCCAGGAACGGCAAAATCTTGGGTATCTGAGCATCTATCTGCCGCGATCGCAGGTGACTCAACGCTACTAATTCAGGGTACAGCGGGAACCAGTGAAGAAGCGATTCGCTACGGCTGGAACTATGCGCGGCTACTGGCAGAAGGCCCATCCATGCAAGCCTTGGTTCCTAGCCCCATGATGCGCGCGATGGAGATAGGGCAGATTGCCAGAGTTGAGGAACTAACCCGGATTCCCTCTGATGTGCAAGATACGCTGATTACGATTCTCTCGGAAAAGACGCTACCCATCCCAGAACTGAATACCGAGGCGCAGGCGACCAAAGGATTTAACGTAATTGCCACGGCCAACAATCGCGATCGCGGTGTGAACGAACTCTCTAGTGCTTTGAAGCGTCGCTTTAACACCGTGATTCTGCCCGTTCCAGATAGCGCCGAGGACGAGGTGAATATTGTGCAGCGTCGAGTGACTAGCTTAGGCCGCGCCTTGGAGTTACCCGCCGAACCGCCCGCCCTCGAAGAAATCCGCCGAGTTGTCACCATCTTTCGAGAGTTACGCAATGGCGTGACCAGCGATGGCAAGACCAAACTTAAATCTCCCACAGGCACTCTGAGTACCGCAGAAGCCATCTCCGTTGTCAGCAGCGGCATGGCCTTATCTGCTCACTTTGGAGACGGCAGCTTAAACGCTAGCGATCTGATGGCAGGTCTGGTGGGAGCAGTGATTAAAGATCCAGTACAAGATCAGGTGGTCTGGAAAGAATATCTGGAAACGGTTGTGAAAGAAAGAGAGGGGTGGAAAGATCTCTACCGCGCTAGCCGAGAAGTGATGTAACGCGATCGCTGCTTGAGATCTCCAGAAAAACTGACCCCCTTGAGTTATGTCGCCACCTCCTAATGTTCATATTTTCGGCATTCGGCATCATGGCCCCGGTTCTGCCCGGAGTTTGATGCAAGCGCTGCACACCCTACAACCGGATGTGATTTTGGTTGAGGGGCCTCCTGATGCAGATGAGGTTCTGCCTCTGTTGGTTCAGACAGACATGAAGCCTCCGGTTGCCCTGCTAATCTATGCTCCGGATCAACCACAGCAGGCGGTTTATTACCCGTTTGCTGTTTTTTCTCCAGAATGGCAAGCCCTGCACTATGGCCTAAAACACCAGATTCCTGTCCGGTTCATGGACTTACCGCAAATGTATCAGCTAGGGGTAAGCCCGGTTGAAGAACCCGCCAGGGAACCAGGAACTAGTGACGAGAAAGAAAACATTGCCACCACCGAACTAGAGGAGCCAACCCCTGACCCAGCGATAGATCTGCAACCTGAAGGCGATCGCCCTCTTTCTCCCTCAAATCCGAGTCAGGCTGTGATCTCCGATCCTCTCACCTGGCTAGCTCAGGCCGCAGGCTATAGCGATGGCGAGCGCTGGTGGGAGCACATGGTAGAACATCGCCAGGACAGCACCGATCTCTTCGCGGCGATTCTGGAGGTGATGACAGTTCTCCGTGCCGAAGTCGAGGCTGATCTAGCTTACAGTTCTAGCCTTGCTCAACGCCCTCCACTCCAGGTTGAGCGAGAAGCTAAGCGAGAAGCTTACATGCGCCAAACGATTCGGGCCGCGCAGAAGGAAGGCAAAGAGCGGATTGCCGTAGTTTGTGGGGCTTGGCATGCTCCAGCCTTAGCCGAGTTGTCAACCGCAAAAGCGGATACTGCAACCCTTAAAGGATTGCCCAAAACTAAAGTCCAAACCACCTGGGTTCCCTGGACTTATGGACGACTGGCAATGAGCAGCGGTTATGGTGCGGGCATTGAATCTCCCGGCTGGTACCACCACCTTTGGCAAGCAGGTACGCCCGACAAGCCAAACTCCACTTCTGCCGCTCAAATCACCATCCGTTGGATGACCTGTGTCGCTCGTCTGTTGCGGCAACAAGATCTTGATGCTTCTTCCGCCAGTGTGATTGAGGCTGTGCGCTTAGCCGAAGCGTTAGCAGCTTTACGCGATCGCGCTCTACCTAGCCTCATGGAACTAAACGAAGCTACCCAGACCGTGCTTTGCTTTGGGGATGCGCTGCCAATGAAGCTGATCCATGACAAGCTGATCGTTGGGGAACGCCTAGGCGAGGTGCCCGACGAAACGCCGATGGTGCCTTTGCAGCAAGACTTGTTACGACAACAAAAGCGCTTGCGGTTGAAAGTTGATGCCACCGAGCAAACGCTAGATTTAGATTTACGAAAACCCACCGATCTAGAGCGATCGCATCTCCTGCACCGGCTTAATTTGTTCGGCATCGGTTGGGGTAGACCTCAGAAGAATTCTGGTGGCAAAGGCACCTTCCATGAATTGTGGCGCTTGCGGTGGCAACCAGAGTTCGCGATCGCTCTAATTGAGGCGGGCATTTGGGGCAGCACGATTGAAGCAGCCGCGATCGCCTTTGTCTCTGATGCTGCGAATCGGGCCGCTGACTTGCCCACCTTAACCCGACTGATCGACCAAACTTTGTTAGCGAACTTACCCGAGGCGATTCACCACTTAATGGTACGGCTGCAAGCTGAAGCTGCGATCGCCAGTGATGTTGCTCATCTCATGGCCGCCCTTCCTCCTCTAGCCAATGTGCTGCGCTATGGCAACGTTCGTCAAATCGACACAGGCATTGTTGGTCCTGTAGTAGATGGCCTGATCACGCGCGTTTGCATTGGTTTACCCGTGGCTTGTGCCTCGCTCAATGATGAAGCGGCTGCGACTTTGTACAACTTGCTTCTAGAGATGCACCGAGTCGTGACCCTATTGCAAAAGCCAGAACATCTCGCGGGCTGGCAAGCAGTCTTAACCCAACTAGCCGATCAGCGAGGCTTACATGGTTTGTTGGCGGGACGTTGCTGTCGCTTGCTCTTAGAGTCTGCGGCTTTCACCGCCGAGGAAACTGCTCAGCGTCTCGGTCTTGCCCTTTCTAGCGCCACTGAACCCGCCCAATCTGCGGCCTGGGTAGAAGGGCTATTGCAAGGCAGCGGTTTGTTGTTGCTGCATAATCCAACTCTGTGGCAGGTTTTAGATGAGTGGATTAGCACGCTATCGACCGAGCATTTCACGACGGTTTTGCCATTGCTCCGTCGTACCTTTTCGACCTTTTCAACTCCAGAACGGCGGCAGATGGGCGAGCAAGTGCGGCAAGGCAGAAGTGGCAGTTCGGCCAACCTTACTACATCAACTTCAAGTGAAAACTTCGATCGCGATCGCGCCGATCAGGTTTTGGCGATCGTGGCTCAACTGCTGGGAATTGAACTAGCCCTGCATCATCCCGTTAATTCTGACCCCGCCGTTAAGGATACCTATTAGCTATGACTCAACCTTTTGATGAACGTCTCCGCCGCTGGCGTTTAATTTTGGGTGGCGGCTCAGCAGATGGGATTTGTGCAGGGGCTAGCGGGGATACAGATGGGCTTGATCTGACCCTGAGTGCCGCCGACCAAGCGATGGATGATGCCTTGAGTGCTTTGTATGACAGCGATCGCCAAGGTAGCTTGGGCAGTTCTTCGCCCAAGGTCGCTCGCTGGTTGGGGGACATTCGCAGCTATTTTCCCTCTTCCGTGGTCAAAGTGATGCAGCAAGATGCGTTGAATCGGCTGAATCTGCGGCAGATGCTGCTAGAGCCAGAAATGCTAGAAGCTGTAGAACCAGATGTACATCTTGTCTCAAATCTGTTATCCCTCAGTGGCGTGATGCCCAGCAAGACCAAAGAGACGGCCCGGATTGTGGTACGGCGGGTGGTTGAAGAGTTACAGCGCAAATTAGAAAACCCTACTCGTCAAGCCGTAATGGGGAGCTTAAATCGAGCCATCCGCAATCGTCGTCCTCACCACAACGAGATTGACTGGCATCGGACCATTCGCGCCAACCTCAAGCACTACCAACCTGAATACCGCACGATCATTCCTGAAACTCGCATCGGCTATGGGCGCAAACGCTCCTCCTTGCGAGACATTATCTTGTGCGTAGATCAAAGCGGTTCAATGGCAACCTCTGTTGTCTATGCAGGCATTTTTAGTGCAGTTTTGGCCTCTCTTCCTGCGGTGCAAACTCGTCTCGTGGTATTCGACACCGCCGTAGTTGACCTGAGCGATCTTTTACAAGATCCTGTAGAAGTTTTGTTTGGGACTCAGCTCGGCGGTGGCACCGACATCAATCAGGCCCTTGCTTACTGCCAAACTCTCATTCGCCAACCACAAGAAACCATCCTAGTGTTAATCAGTGACCTCTATGAAGGAGGTGATCGCCAGGAAATGTTAAAGCGAGTTGCGGCTCTCTCGTCCTGTGGCGTACAGCTTGTCACACTCTTAGCGCTAAATGATGAAGGTACCCCCTACTACGACCATCAAAACGCTGCATTTATGGCTAATTTAGGCATCCCTGCCTTTGCTTGCACCCCTGATCTGTTTCCAGATCTGATGGCAGCAGCGATTAATCGGCAAGATCTAGGACAGTGGGCCGCTAACCAAGACATTGTGACAGCTCGCAGCGATCGCTAGCGGCTCCACCTTCACTTGAGCATGGTTTCGAGTTGGCTCAGCAACTCTTCTAGCTGCTGAATTTTTTCTGGATTACGCCACAGAGTTTGATCTTTTTTTGCCTGTTGCACCACTTGGGTTAAGCGCTGCTTTAGGTCTGGTTGAGCGGATGGTTTCGTACTGTCATTTAGAGCTTTGACTCGTTGCTTAATTTCGGACAAGCTGAGAGATTTGCTCACAGCTTCCTTTAATACTCGTCGTCGTGCCTCTAAATCTTTAATACTGGCAATCACAATTCCCTTGGTATAGTGAATCTTACCTTGGCGAATCCCATCCAAAACTTCGCTTGGCTTCTTTAGGAGTGGTAGTCGCGTCGCGACAAAAGATTGCCAGGTGATGCGTCCAAAGGCATCAAAGATTTGCTTGACCAGTTCTGCTTCTTGGCTAACCAAAACGTTTTGGTTAGTTGTCCCTTTAGCGGCGTTATTCATCCGGTAAAGGAAACTGATCACTTCTTCAGTGTCGTAACCCAACTGAATTTCCAACAAACGCAGCGTGTTATCTAGTTCTTCTAGGGCACTAAAATCACGACGATTGGAATTCTCAGAGATCGCAGCTTGAAATGCAGTGCGATCGTCCCAGTCGAATACCTTAACTGGAACTGTCTCCAGTCCTAAAATTTCTGCTGCCTTAAACCGACGCAGTCCTGCAACCAGCTCATATTGGCCCGACTGTCTGGGATGGGGGCGCACCCACAGCGGCGATCGAATGCCATTCGGTTTGATGTCGTTGAGTGCCCATTGTTGCAACTCGTCGTTGTCGTAGTAATGACGAACTGGTTTGCCATCCGGGACAAAGGTAAACGTACAGGCGATCGCTTTCCAGGGAATGATCTGCTCTTTGGTTTCTTCAGCAGCTTGCGTAATTTTTTGCGTGGCTGCTTGACCAAAAACAAAGCTTAGTTCCTCACTGTTGGCGATCGCGTCACTGAGTTTGCGTCGTGTCGTCATGATTCAGCCTCAAACAGTTTCAGGGCTTCGGTTAAAAGTTTGGTGTAGACGTTGGCTGCCGACTTTGGGGCAGTTCCTTTCATCCGAAACACAGTGCTACCTTGGCCCGGTGCATCTTTGATACATTGGCGATCGGGCAGCGTAGTGTCTAAAAGCGGCAATAAACCACTTTGCAAAGCTTCTTTCGCTTCTCGCAACAAAACTGTGTTGTCTTTGACAGCATTGAGGTACAGTGCTGCCACGGGTAATCCACCCCGGATCTCTCTAGCTTGCCGCACAAACTGCACAATCTTGCCTGTGCTGGCTAAGTCAATCATGGAGTCTCGACAAGGAATTAGGACCATGTTGGAGCGAATCAGCATCGCTTTGGTGATTTCACTAGCATTACCAGGACCATCCACAATCACCACATCGTAGGACTCTGCCAGCTTGGGCAACTCATCGAAAAGAGTTTCTGGGTCGCTAATCACTTGGCAAGGCAAATCCAGCTCTTTCAACCACCCTGATGAACTCTGTTGACCGTCCGCATCGACCAAAATTGTCGAATATCCTTTTTGAGCAAACCAATCAGCTGCATGTACAGCTCCAGTGGATTTACCTGCTCCACCTTTCTGATTGGCAAAGGCTAATATCTTGGGCAACTTCGTTGCCACACTCACCGCTTTTACAGCTTTAGCTCTTGGCATAAGTTAAATAACCAAAACCTATGGTTTGATACTATCACTGATTCTGTGCAGTGCAACAGTAAACCAACGATTCGAGACTAACCAAAACGTTTTGGTTAAAAAATTGGTTGGAATTAGAAGATTTTGCGATCGCCAGTCCTTCATTACTGCAGATGAATGACGCTGAGCCAATCTCCACCCTCACAACCATTGCCGCTAGGACGTTCTGGCACCCCAGGCCAAATATGATTCCCATCTAAGGCGCAAAGACGACGAACGCTCAACTGTCCTGTATCTTTTCGAATCACATACAGCTTGTCCTGGGCAACCAAGCGCCAGCATAATCCTGTTACTTCAGACGCGATCGCCACAGATTCCGAAAGTGGAATGCCATTATTACTAAAACACTCTCGCAACTTTGGTGAAATAGTGCCTCGCTCTAACTCCATTTGCAACTCTAGATCTATATTGAACAGAACTTCTTCATTTAGAATCCAGTCCCCTCGCAGTTCGACAGTGAGCTGATTTAGTTCGCCTGCTTTTATAAACTGCTGCACTTCAGACCAAGTCAGCTGAACTGCATCTGTAAACAAAACGTTTTCTAACGCTTCAGTTTCACCGATCAGCTGAAACCCATTTTCGATGCCTGTTTCACCAACGCGCCAGCAAATTTGTTGGTTCGTCAGAGCAGTGACCTGCACAGGCTGAATTTTGAGCTGATGCATTAGCTGCTGAGTAGCGATCGCGTCTGTACCATGGCTCCAAAGCAAAACACTTCGCTGATGGAGGCTATCTACACGTACTGGTTTAGCAAACTGAATCACCAGTCCTACAGTCTGTATTAGCTCTAGAAATGCGTTTCTAGCCAACACCTGATCATGATGCCAACTTGCATAAATAACTCGATTCAGGTCTGTAGGCGTTGAGTGTGTGAGCGGAGATGCAGCAGAGTTGAGGCTTGAGCCTAGTTCGGTGTCGCTACCTGACACTTCTAGTAAACCTTCAGTTTGAGCGACAGCAGGCGAATAGGCGCGATCGCTACCCAGAAAAAATTCCACTTTCCCCAGATACCGTAAACACCGTTGATACTGATCTGGGTACTCTCCAGCTACTCGTTTTTCTAGACGCTGGGCGATCGCAGCATCTCGCTTGGCTTCTCCAATTAAATGGGTATAGCCGAGCTGGTCAGGTTGTTGAGAGGAAAAAGCCGCTTCTGGGGAATCGAACAGGCATTCAATGCTGACGTCGGCAAAGAGCGAATCTGGCAACTGCTGATGATATTCAATACAAGCTGCCAAAAAATATTGCTCAATCAGCAGGCAATCTCCTAGTTTGTTATCCATCAACGCCAAAGCTGCTTGATTGCCAGGATCAGCAGCAATTCGCAAAGCCATGTCAGCATAGTGGCGAATAAAGTCTACCTGAGCGCCGCCCATAATACCGCAGCAATAAGCCAGATTTCGGCGCTTGGCAAAATACCAGTTCCACTCATCCGGTAGCCAACCATTTGTACTTTTGACGCGATGATTAAAAATTTCTGGGCGATACCACCAGCAGGTTGCTAAGGGTTTGCCAAAGACAAAATACTCCGGGTTCTGAGCAAGCACAGGCGCAGTGTTGACGACCGGGGGCAGCGGCTTCCACAAGAACACATCGTTATCGACATGGATGAAAGGCTGGGTTTGGCTACGGTAAGCCCATAGTTTACCTAAAATCCACCAATCTGGGTCTTGAGCTTGCAACGCATTCAACTCGGTTGTTACAGCATCGAACTCTAGACCCAAGCCATCGCTCAGCATCTTGGCTCCAGCATCATCCGTCACCAGCGCAGTCTCAGGATAATGTTTTCGCGCAGTCTCCAGTGACAAGATCCAAGCAAGAAGATGATGTTTTTCACTAAACCAGATGGTTTGGCGATGCGATCGGAAAGGTTTCGTCCAGAACGACCACACCGAGCGGGCGATCGCCTGGGTCATAGGAGATTACCCCCGATCGCGGTTCCAGAGCCGTAGTAAACAGGCACAACGACGCTAAATACATCAGTGCTAGAGACTGTTCCACCACCAGTCTGGACAGTGATTGGCACATTCCCCCCGCGTGAGAACGTTGGTACTCTCACAACGATTTGAGTGGCAGTGGGCGCACCCACAATAGAAGCTGCCACAGTGCCAAACCGAATGGAGACCGTTCCTACATTCAAGTTCCTGCCAAACAAAGTTACGGTATCACCTGCTTTTCCAGAGCGAGGGGCGAACTGATTTGGTGATGGGTTCAATAAAGGAACTGGCGGAGGTGGCGGGGGTGGCGGGGGTAGAGCATTGACTGCAAACTCACGAATGAATTGATTATTGGTCTGCAACTGGTCGAAAGTTTGCTTATTGGGATCAGCCATGAAACTAATGCGGTAGATTCCAGGTTGATCGAACTTGTACTTAAAGGTGACCGCGTTGTCAGATGATTGTTGCAGCGATCGCAGAGACCCATGAGAATAAAGTTCTCGGTAAATCGACTGAGTAGAGGGTCCCTGAATATCATCTGAGTCATCCACCAAGGCTTGCAGCATCGTCGGGGCAGTCCGATCTGGTAACGGCAACCTGGTAACGCCTACCTGAAGTAGTTCCCAACTGACCTCGAAGCCTGCTGCATCGACATTACCCTGGTTACTAAGAATGGCCCGAAACGTCACTTCTTGCCCTTGCACAATGGGCGTGGGCGAATCTATCATAATATCTTGCACATTCAGGTCAACAGTATCGGCTCGCCAAGGTAACGTGTTTGTCTTCTGATTGCCGATTTTTGCTGCTAAAAACCCACCACCCACAAGATTTCGTGGCATTTCTACCGTTATGCGAGTGTTGGTACAATCGAGAACTTTAGCCAACTTATCCTGGAAGTAAACTTCCACAGCGTCTATTCGCGCACCAAAGTTGGCACCATCAATCACGACAATACTGCCAGGAGCCCCGCTCTCTGGCTTGATTTGCGTAATTAGAGGCAACTCTCGCCAGAGACGCAACCGCGCTTCATCCAGCCCACTCTTCACTGAAATCTCTGTCAGCATGGCAGGGGTTTGGGTTGCCACTTCCAAATCATTGACCGAGTGAATCCCTACAGTTTTGAGTTTCTGGATCTCGACGCTCTGAATTTCTGTCAAATCTTCTAGCCGCCGATAATCACCTGTTTCCAGGTCTATAGACTTACGGGTTTCCTGAACTTGCGTATCGAGTGCGGGCGTGAAACCTAGTTTTAAAACAGTAGCCCCGGTTTGACCAGGAGCTACGGTACGAAACATCAGATGGCCAGTGGGGTCGCGGCGAACATCCACTTGGAGATCCAGGTTTAACTGGTTGACCATCATGGACAACCGCCGATTTTGCGACTTGAGGATCAAGGTATCTTGCGCTTGATCCAACTCTGCCGTGATCACTTGGATCAGTTCAGACAACTCCCACTCATCGTTAGGTAGAGCAGGAGGTTCGTTTGGAGTCAGGGGGCGATCGCTATTGGTCACAGAAGCTATGTCACGTTATGAGTAGAAGAACTAAACAAAATTTAGTCCAGAGGATTTAGCTTTAAGGTAACTCTAAAATGGCTCAAGGCATTGACTGACTTTGGTACTAGGGGTGACGGCAGAGTAGCCATGAGTCGCGCCGTTGACATTGAATTGCCAGAACGAGGCGAGAGATGAAAATGTACGGGGATCGCGATCGCAATTTCATCGAGCTTTAAACTTGGCAATGCCATTTCTGAGGCCAAATTCTGAAGATTAGATTCGCTGACTAATTGGGCGATCGTCTCAGTTGGCAATTCATGAGTCACGGGAATCTGGGAGATCTCCCCAGCGCTCATTACAACCAAGTCACTAAAGTGGATAGCAGGCATACCTTTTTCAAAAAAGTTGCAGTCTTGGTAAACCCCTCCCCAAGTCTCTGCTCAAACCACAGGAAGACTCTAAATTCTAGCTCCCCTTCCCTGGTAGGGAAGGGGCTGGGGGTTAGGTCTAATTACGTTTCGCTCAGTAGCCACTAGTGTATTGACACCAGCCGATACCAGGCAACTTTGCGGGGTTAGACAATAGGAGCTAGATCCGACTCCTTCACCGTACCTGTACCATCATTGAGGGGTTTGTAATCAGTCTTAAACTTCAGAGTCACTTGACCGCTCATTTGGGTCAGTGTTTCGATGTTGCCCACCGTAGTTTGATCTACAGTACTGACGCTCAAGTTGTTGTAGTAGGCGCTGAGGCTAGCATTGCCCCAACCCCACATAGCACCTGCTTTTAGCGAACCACCAAAGCTAGTGCGATTAGTGTTGGTCGTGTTTGTGGTGGTGGAGTCAGTAGAGGACACCCGGAACAGCAGCTTGGTATTGATTTCACCTTCAGTGATGACAATCCGAGCCATGCCCTCACGAGCCATCTGCCGTAGTTGATTCATGCCATCCTTGGCTAAACCATGCTTAACCGCAGCTCGGATGGTGGTAATATCGCTGGCTGAATAAACCTTCTTGCCCGAGCTGTCTGGATCACCAAGACCTGTGATGTCATCTTTGTCTAACTCTTTTTTATCTGCCTCCTTAATTTGGCCCTTGTCGTCAATGGAGTTATCTAAGCCAAACACTTTTAAAATCTCAGCTCGGTAGCCACCAGTAACGGGAGCAAGGAAGTAAAGCCGCTTCAAGTGATATGACCGTCGAGGTTGATTTGCTATAACTTCGAAGGTGACAGCTTTATCGTTAATTTTCTCCTCAAACGCCATTTCCGCTAGCTTTTCCGAAATTGCATCTTCCGAAACGTTGTCGGAGGCAAATTCCTTCAAGCTCTTGGTTAAGTCAGATACCATTTCACTATAGGCTTTCATCTGATCAACGGTAGCTTTGATGATCGAGTTGAAAGTGCCTGTGATCAAACCTTGGGTAAAGTCAACAAACGCCATCCCCGTCTGTTGAGAGCCTCTCACTGCCGCATCGATCGCCCGCTCTGTCGTGCCATTAGTTCCTAGGGTCAACGATTCACCCACGGGTTGAACTAAACCCATCGCCATCGATTCCAGGTTGCCTTCTTGAGGTCGCAAGAATTCCAATAGAGTGTCTTGCACAATGGTGGTAACTCCCTGGCGAAGCAATTCGCGCTCAGCTTCATCAGTGCCAACGTTTTCCACATTGCGCTCAATTACTTCCATCAAGCGCTCTACGCCACCTGCTACGGCTTCATCTACAGGGGCGATCGCTTCGGGCTGAGGTTGCAATTCGGTATCAGCGCTCAGGTTCTCAGGGTTGGAATCGTTGTTTTGCTTGCGATTACGAGCCATGTCTAAAAGATCTCCTTGATGTTGAATAAATTCGAGGCAATTCGACCACTGAGCACCAGCAAATCAGCAGAGACTGTTTCTCTTGAATCTGTTTTTTCTGATTTGAAGCTTGCAGTGACAGTCAAAAAACTTTTAGCGAGAGAGTAACAACGTTGCTTGTTACATCACTGATAGAACCTGCTTTTAACAGTTGAGGCCAAATACGCCAGTATCTACCCAGTCCTGTTTGAGGAGCACCCACCAATCCACCGAGAGTCCACCCTGAATGTAGCTGTAGGGTAACCAACCGTACCCATCTTTACCCCAACCCGCGCCCCAGGAATTCCGGATTAAGATTGCGCCTTTGGTTTTGCTACCGCCCGCTTTGGGATGCTCGATCACAATCGAGTCGTCATAGCCCACCGCTACCATCGCGTGACCTCCCTTGGGGCGATCGCTGTTGCAAGGATAGGGCAGTTGCCCCAACGTCTCAGGCCGAGTGGCATGAAGTAAGGGCGTATCAAACAGCATGGTGCCAAACGCTAAGGGAAACCCTGCGGCCAACTGAGTTTTGATCGCCATTAACAGTTCGTCAGGTTTGACATCTGGGGTGTCTAGACGAACGTAGTGAATCGACTTAAAGTTAGCGGCAAACGCATAACAAAATGCGGGCGGTTCCTCGTCTTGCTTGCTCAGGTCGTAGGGCCAATACTCCTCCGGTGGAGCCCCAAATAGCCGCAAAGCTCCCATCGCCGTGCGTAGAAACACGCCAACATTGCCTTGGACTCGCAACAAATTTTTGGTGGTTTTATAGAGGAACAAGCGGGAGCGATGGGTGTACTCGTTGAAAGCTTTTTGCTCCAAGTACTCGGCAATGGCGCTCACAACATGGGCAGTGCAAGACTCGATTTTGCCTTGATCTTCAACTGGAGAGAACCCTGAGCGTAGATCAATGAAAGCGGGTAGATCTAACTTTTTGAATTGCCTTTTCTCAATCAGTTCTACAGATTGACCCATGACAGTTTCCATCATGGGTCGGATGGCTTTACTGGTCAACCTTAGATCTCGATGATCAGGATAATCGCGTATCCAGCCCATGCCATGTTGACGACTAGCGATTCCATTCATGCAATGTTGTGACTTTCAATTTTCAGGATGAGGTGCGGACTTTTATATGCTTCAGCCCTTGTTTGGTTAATTCCGTATTTTCCCCAATTAGTTACAAAACTTACCGTGCTGTATCGCGTTCTACTTAGGGAACTGAGATTACAGGGTGGTTTCATGTTAGCGAGAGAGATTGTTTTCTTAGATGAAACCGCTCTGGTTTTGCCTCGGCTAAGGGACTATATCAATAAGCAGGTGCGACCTATTCACTAGTGAGTCAGTATGAATCAGTATTTTGCTACGGTGGCGAATGGTTTAGAGCCGCTCGTCGTTCAGGAATTAGAGCAGCTAGGGGCACATTCCGTAAAGCCAGGGTTTTGTGGTGCGGCATTTGAGGGCGATCGCACCTTGCTTTATCGCGTTAATCTATGGGCAAGGTTGCCATTCCGCATTCTCATGAAGTTGCGCCAGTTTCCTTGCCAGAGTGCCGAAGATCTTTATCGTGGAATTCAGACGATTGATTGGTCAGAGTATCTGACGCCAGACTTAACCTTGGCAGTGAACGCTACAGGCAAAACGGATCAGCTCAACCACACCCACTTCACGGCGCTTCAAGCTAAAAATGCGATCGTTGATCAGCAGCAAGAGCAGTTTGGCGATCGCTCTAATGTTGAGCTGCAAGAACCGGATGTGCAGATTAATATTCATATCGATCGTGAGGGCTGCACAGTCAGCTTGGATAGTTCTGGAAACAGTTTGCACCGCCGAGGCTATCGTCCTGCGGTCGGAGCGGCCCCGTTGAAAGAATCTCTAGCAGCAGCCCTAATTCAGCTTTCTGGTTGGCAACCGGAGCAAATGTTTTATGACCCGCTTTGTGGCTCTGGCACCTTACCCCTAGAAGCCTGCCTCAAGTCGCTGAATATTGCCCCAGGATTGTTTCGAGAGCGGTTTGGCTTTGAAACTTGGCTTGACTTTGACCTCAATCTTTTGGAAAGCTTGATTCAAGAGGCGGAATCTATTCAACGGGACACGTTACCTGCACCGATTTGGGGCAGCGATCGCGATGCCAAGGTGATTGAGCAGGCGATCGCCAATGCCCAAACTTGCGGTGTACTAGACCAGATCTGGTTTTCGGAGATGGATCTTTCTGAGGTAGTTGCACCAACCGATAGCGGGGTTGTATTCTGCAATCCTCCCTATGGCGAACGATTAGGCCGAGACACCGACTTGGGCGCATTTTATAAACAGCTAGGCGATGTTCTGAAACAACGGTTTAAAGGCTGGACTGCTTTTATCTTGAGCGGTAACAAAGAGCTAGCTCAGTCGATCGGGCTGAAATCAAGCCAGCGAATCGCGGTGTACAATGGAACGCTGCCCTGCCAGTTAATGAAATATGAGCTGTACTAGAGATCTGGACTAAATATCAAATCCAGGCTGGAAGAACGCTCGTAGCACCACCCAACATCGATCATGCTCCGACTCACCGAAGTAAAACTACCGCTTGATCACCCTGAAGAGGCACTTCAGGCCGCAATCCTCAAAAAGCTGCAAATTACGCCTGCCGAGCTAGTCAGCTTTTCCATCTTCAAGCGCAGCTATGATGCTCGTAAAAAAGAAGACATTGTTTTTGTCTATATTCTGGACGTAGAAACGACTCAGGAGAAGCGGCTGCTCCAGCGATTCAAAAAAGATCCGCATGTTGTGCTCACGCCTGATACGAGCTATCGGTATGTGGCCCAAGCTCCTAACACGGCAACTGCATCTTTGGCGAATCGACCGATCGTAATTGGTGCGGGTCCCTGTGGCATCTTTGCGGGGTTGCTGTTGGCGCAGATGGGATTTCGCCCGCTGATTCTGGAACGGGGAAAGCCAGTCCACGATCGCTCGGTCGATACCTTTGGCTTCTGGAGCAAGCGCAAATTCAACCCCGAATCTAACGCGCAATTTGGCGAAGGAGGTGCAGGCACTTTTTCTGATGGCAAACTCTACAGCCGAGTGAAAGATGCCAATCATCACGGGCGAAAAGTTCTCGAAGAATTCGTGAATGCGGGGGCGGCTCCGGAAATCCTTTACGTCAATAAACCCCACATTGGCACCTACCGACTAGTCAAAATTGTCGAGAATATCCGTCGCACGATCGAATCATTGGGCGGTGAATTCCGCTTTGAAAGTCGGGTGCAAACGATTGAGATCGAGGAGCATGGTGAAAATCGGCAAGTGCGGGGTGTGGTTCTAGCCACTGGTGAGTATATCCCCAGCGAACACGTGATCCTGGCCGTGGGGCACAGTGCCCGTGACACGTTCGAGATGCTGCATCAGCAAGGGGTTTACATCGAACCCAAGCCGTTCTCAATTGGGTTTCGGATTGAGCATCCCCAATCTGTGATCGATCAGTGTCGCCTAGGATCACAGGCAGGCCACCCGGTTTTGGGTGCAGCCGATTATCAGTTGGTGCATCATTGCTCAAATGGGCGATCGGTCTATAGCTTCTGTATGTGTCCAGGGGGGCAAGTAGTGGCGGCAACCTCAGAAGTGGGGCGGGTAGTCACGAACGGCATGAGCCAGTATGAGCGCAGCGGCAAAAACGCGAACAGTGGCATCGTCGTTGGCATTACGCCAGAAGATTATCCGGGAAGCCCTCTAGCAGGAATGGAGCTTCAGCGTCAATTAGAGGAGCGGGCTTTTGAGTTGGGCGGTCGCACCTATGAGGCTCCGGGGCAATTGGTGGGTGACTTTTTGGCCCAGCAGCCCTCAACTATCCTCGGCAGCGTCAAACCTTCTTATCGGCCAGGGGTGCATCTCTGCGATCTCAGCTTCAGCTTGCCCGATTATGCGATCGCCGCCATCCGTGAGGCACTACCTGCCTTCGACAAACAGATCAAAGGTTTTGCCATGCACGATGCCGTTTTAACTGGCGTAGAAACCCGCACCTCCTCCCCAATTCGGATTAAACGCAACACAGATTATCAGAGCCTTAATACAGCAGGGCTTTATCCGGCGGGTGAAGGAGCGGGATACGCTGGGGGAATTCTTTCGGCGGGTATCGATGGCATTAAAGTGGCAGAGGCAGTCGCCCTCAACATCTTGCAAGGGGTGAATCAAGGAGCTGGGCAAGGGGCAACTCAGACTGCTTGATTCACTCCTGGTTCACAACTCTTGCCTCATAACCAACTAATAAACTAACGACCCGGAGCGCGAATATAGCCCCACTCCCCCCCTTCAAGCTGCGTTAAGTATGGGCCTTCCGGGCCAGGAGTTTGAGTGATCCAACGTCCACCCAGATTCACGCGGGCCAAACCTTCTGAGAAGGGATTGGCATCTGCAAATTGAGGCGCGATCGCAAACTTGCCGCTTCTATCGATAAAGCCTGCTTTGTTTCCTAGTCGTGCCATTGCCAGCCCACCGGAGAAGGGAGATACTACGGCTACATCTTCGGCCAAGACGGAGGTGCCATTGCCCGCTTGAGCTTGGGGAGCATAGAACTGCGCCGGAATCGCGATCGCGCCTTGGGCATTAATGAAACCCCATTTATCGGCAATTAATACGCCCGCTAACCCTTCAGCAAAGGATTGTGCCCGATAGAACTGGGGTGGAATCACTAGCTTGCCGCTTTTGTCAATGTAGCCCCAGCGGCTCTCAGGGGTTTGTACTGCTGCCAATCCGCCTGCGAACGACTGAGCACCCGCAAATTGGAGTGGAATGACCACCGTTCCGGTTTTATCAATAAAGCCAATCCGATTGTTGCGCTCAACCTGAGCTAATCCTTCGGAAAATGGAGCAACTGAGCCATAAGGTTGGACGGGAATCACCCACTGCCCCTGAGGGTTGATGAAACCCCATTGCTGATTGAGTTGTGCAGCGGCCAATCCTTCGGAAAAGGGAAGAGCGTCGTCAAACTGAGGGGAAATCACAAATTTGCCAGTGCGGTCAATAAAGCCAACCTTGTTGCCTACTCTAACGGCTGCCAGTCCAGCGGAGAAAGGTTTGGCGCTAGCGAACTGCGGCTCCACCAACCATTGCCCTTGGCGATCGATATAGCCCCAGCGAGTTCCCTCGGCATCGGGGACAACTCCCACAGCCGCAAACCCTTCCGAAAACGGCAAAGCCACATTAAAGCGGGGAGCGATCGCGGTTTTGCCAGTCGTATCGATATAGCCGTAGCGTCCATCTTTCTGGGCAACTGTCAGCCCTTGAGAAAACTGCCCAAACCCACCTGCTGTAGGAGGAATAGCAAACCCGCTCTGGTTCGCAGCAATGTACTGACTAGGAACCGTTCGACCGAGTTCTGCTTGGCTAGAAGCTAAAGCTTGGCAAAGGAGTACTGCCACTTCCCCCCTAGTAGCCGCTTGGTTGGGTCGAAGTTGTTTGACCTGCGGGTAATTCACGACTAAACGGTTCAGTGTCCCTGCGGCGATCGCCCGTTTGGCATAAGTAGGTACTTGAGCGGCATCGTCAAAATATTGCCGTAAGACTGCATCAGGTTGATCGGGAGCTGGATGATTCAAGGCATTGGTAGCAATCGCGATCGCCTGGACTCGCGGAATCGCTTGAGTCGGTTTAAAGGTGCCATCTGGATAACCAGAAAAAAGTTGGCGGGCAGCCGCATCCTGAATCGCTCGGTAAGCCCAGTAGGTAGTTGGCACATCCCGAAAGGTGGGAGCCCTCTGCGATCGCGGCAGGTTGGGAAAAGCATTCAGCATCAAGACGGCAAACTCAGCCCGAGTCACGGTTTGGTTGGGCCTAAAGGTACCATTTGGGTAACCGTTGACTAATTTGCGTTGCGACAGTTGCTCAATGCAAGCCCGCCCCCAGTGAGTTGAAGTATCAGAAAAGCTCCAAGCGACGGATGAGTTAATGCTCCACATAGAGAAGGTGGCGATCGCCAGATTTCCCCACCATTTAGCACCGGACATGAAAAGTTGCTCCTAGCCAGATTGAGTCTCCTTACCAGTCTGAGCAATTCTCCAGGCTAACCACTACGCCTGATGGGATGAAACTAAAACTGGATCTTTCCCTAGTCTCTTGCTTCATGGGCCCCACTTTGCCTGAATTCCTGTTAAGATGAATTTCTGCCAGTACATTCCGGTCTGTTGCTGGCGCATTGGAACTTGCTCATCCAAGCTCTCCAACTGAATCATAAGTTTCCTGCTCTTAGACTGGTCCCAGGTACTGAATTTGGGATAGGGGCACCACTAGGAGCGATCGCATCCATGACATTTCAACACCTCGGTCTTTCGACCGACTTGCTTCGTGCTGTTGCTGAGCAGGGCTACACCGAACCTACTCCGATTCAGCAGGCAGCAATTCCTGCCATTTTGAAAGGGCAAGACATTCTTGCTAGTGCTCAAACTGGGACGGGCAAGACCGCTGGCTTTACTCTGCCGCTTCTGCAACGCCTTAGTACCAAAACCGCTGGTAAGGGCGATCGCTCACCTCGTGCCCTTATTCTCACACCGACTCGTGAATTAGCGGCTCAGGTGGGTGATAGCGTCAAAACCTATGGCAAGTACCTATCTTTGCGAGCCACCGTTATTTATGGCGGCGTCGGCATTGAACCACAAATTCAAACCCTGCGTCGGGGCGTGGACATTCTGGTGGCTACCCCCGGTCGGTTGCTGGATCACTTGGGGCAAAAGACTCTAGACCTTTCTCAGGTCGAGATCTTAGTCCTAGATGAGTGCGATCGCATGCTGGATATGGGTTTTATCCACGACATCCGCAAGATTCTGGCGAAACTGCCTCAAGCACGGCAGACCCTAATGTTTTCCGCCACTTTTTCTAAGGCGATTCAGCAGTTGGCTAATACCCTGCTTGACTCTCCTAGCTTGATCGAAGTTGCTCCCCGCAATACTGCTGCTGAGCAAGTAGAGCAGGTGGTGCATCTAGTCGATCGCAATCGCAAACAAGAACTCCTTTCTTATATGATTGGGTTCCACAACTGGCAACAGGTGTTGGTCTTTACCCGTACCAAGCATGGAGCCAACCGCCTAGCTGAACAGTTGGCGAGAGACGGACTAAAAAGCACCGCGATTCACGGCAACAAAACTCAAGCCGCTCGCACCCGTGCCTTAAGTGATTTTAAGCAGGGAAAAGTGCGGGTCTTGGTTGCTACCGATGTCGCCTCACGGGGTCTAGATATTGATCAGCTGCCTCACGTCGTCAACTTTGAGCTACCAGATGTGCCAGAAGACTACGTACATCGCATTGGCCGTACAGGTCGAGCAGGCAATGAGGGCCGAGCGGTTTCCTTGGTCTGTGGCGATGAATACCCCCTGTTGAAAAATATTGAGCGCTTGCTCAATCGCACCTTTAGTAGAGACATCATTCCAGGATATGAGCCCACCGCCTCAGCCCAGTCGAAAGCAGACCCATCTAGCCGTAAGCGATCCGGTCAAGGTCGTGGCACTGGGGCAAAAACCCAGGCTCAAGCTGCTTCCACCCAGGGTAAGAAGCACACCTCCGCGAGAAGCCGCGATCGCAAACAGCTCCGGACTGGTTAAGGGTCTGCGTTAGTTCCTCAGCCAGAGCCACACCTGGGAAATGCCACTGAATTAGCTATCAGAGTAGGGTGAGTCGAGGAAAATTCTTGATCTTAAGTCGTGAGAGCGCTTAAGACCTAATTTTTAGGGAATTTTAGTACCGCTCCTACATCACAACACTTTACAATTGGCAACGTTGCCGTAAGTGTGGAAAAGGGTTCCCTAATATTCCAAGTGGTTGAAATTCAGCCTGTACTAGCTACGAAAGCAACACCGATTCCCTCTGAGTATCGCTTGCAGATGGTCGTCAACGTTTTGTCGCATTTAATCTAAAGAGCAACTATGAAAGACCTCACTCGTTATCGCAATATCGGCATCTTCGCTCACGTTGATGCAGGTAAAACGACCACAACTGAAAGAATCCTGAAACTGACCGGTAAGATCCACAAGATTGGTGAGGTCCATGAAGGTGCGGCGACGACAGACTTCATGGAACAGGAGCAAGAGCGTGGCATCACGATTCAGTCTGCTGCTACGAGCTGTTTCTGGAACGACCACCAACTCAATATCATTGACACCCCAGGTCACGTAGACTTCACCATTGAAGTTTATCGCTCCCTTAAAGTGCTCGATGGTGGTGTCGGTGTTTTCTGTGGTTCTGGTGGTGTGGAACCCCAATCTGAAACCAACTGGCGTTATGCAAACGACTCCAAAGTTTCTCGTGTGATCTACGTTAACAAGCTCGATCGCACCGGAGCTGATTTTTACCGTGTCGTCAAGCAAGTTGAACAAGTCCTAGGTGCTAAGCCGTTGGTCATGGTGTTGCCCATCGGCGTGGAGGAGCAGTTTAGTGGCGTCGTTGATCTGCTAACCCGTAAAGCTTGGATCTGGGATAACTCTGGCGATCCCATGAACTACCAGATCAAAGATGTTCCTGCCGACATGGCCGATCAGGTCGAGACCTATCGTGAGCAGTTGATTGAAACTGCGGTCGAGCAAGACGACGAATTGATGGAGAAATACCTGGAAGGCGAAGAGCTGACCATCGACGAAATTAAGCGGTGTATCCGTAAGGGCACCATCGACCTAGCTTTCTTCCCTACTTACTGCGGCTCCTCGTTCAAAAACAAAGGGGTACAGTTGGTGCTAGATGCGGTAGTGGACTACCTACCCAACCCTACGGAAGTCAAGCCTCAACCAGAAATGGACCTCGAAGGCAACGAGATGGGCACCTTCGCCTATGTTGACTCCGAGAAGCCACTGCGAGCTTTGGCGTTCAAGATTATGGACGATCGCTTTGGAGCGCTCACCTTTACCCGGATTTACTCCGGTAAACTATCCAAGGGTGACACAGTCCTCAACACAGCTACTGGTAAGACCGAGCGGATCAGCCGTCTGGTGGAGATGCACGCCAATTCCCGCGAAGAGATCGAATCGGCTCAAGCAGGTGACATTGTCGCGATCGTCGGCATGAAGAATGTCCAGACGGGGCATACCCTCTGCGATCCCAAGAATCCAGCGACATTGGAACCAATGGTTTTCCCAGAACCCGTGATCTCGATCTCGGTTAGACCCAAAACCAAAGGTGGTGAGGAGAAAATGGTCGCTGCCTTGACCAAGATGGTGCAAGAAGACCCATCCTTCCACATGATGACGGATGAGGAGAGTGGCGAAACGATCCTGAAGGGGATGGGTGAGCTACACCTAGACATTAAGGTTGACATCCTCAAGCGGACTCACGGGGTGGAAGTAGAGGTTGGCAAACCTCAAGTTGCTTACCGCGAGTCGATCACCAAGCGCCTGGAAGATGATTACACCCACAAGAAGCAGTCGGGTGGTTCGGGTCAATTTGCCAAGATTGGCTACGTCATCGAGCCTGGTGAAGCAGGTACTGGTTTTGTATTCGAGTCCAAGGTGACAGGGGGCAGTGTACCTAGAGAATACTGGCCAGCAGTGCAGAAAGGCTTTGAAAGCTGTATTGATAAAGGCGTATTGGCGGGGTTCCCTTGCCTAGACTTGAAGTTCACGCTCCTAGAAGGTGGTTTCCACCCGGTTGACTCGTCAGCAATGGCGTTTGAGATCGCGGCTAAAGCAGCTTATCGCCAATCGATGCCTAAGGCGAGCCCTCAACTGCTAGAACCCATCATGAACGTAGATGTCTTCACTCCAGACAACTACATGGGCGATGTCATTGGCGACCTCAACCGTCGTCGGGGCATGATGAAATCTCAAGAGACAGGCCCGACTGGGGCTCGGATCAAGGCAGATGTGCCCTTGAGCGAGATGTTTGGCTACATTGGTGACCTCCGAACGATGACCTCAGGCCGTGGTCAGTTCTCGATGTCGTTCTCTCACTATGCGCCTTGCCCAAACAACATCGCTGAGGAAGTGATTAAGGAAACCAAAGAGCGTCAGGCTGCTTCATAGGGCTAAACGTAGCTTGCTGCTTCCAGTAAGCGTTTGATGTTTCCTAACTAAGAAAAAAGCCTCCCACTGGGAGGCTTTTTTCTTAAGGATAAGGATTGAACTGCGACAAAGCCATTCCTAAATCAACAACTAAATCGACAGTCTCAATTCCTGGCAAAGTTAGCGGGATCTTGATCCCGTCGATGTTTGACCGGAAGGGGAGGGCTCTGGCGATCGCCCACCAACGCAGCAGTTGTTTCTAAGGCTGTCCTCAGTTGCTTAGCCGCGTAGATAGACATATCGCGGGGCGCGTTAATGCGATCGCGCAAATATCGCAGCGCCAGATCAGACCCTGAGGGTGGCAAACAGGTTTGGTTGGTCATCATATAGGTGAGGGCACACCGCAAAGCTTCATCAAATAGTTTGTCATCAGCGGGATTGACCCGAATAATATTGGCGCGGTGCTTGATTACTCGGTGCAGGGCTTCAGCGCGTGAAGTCTCAGGTTCTGGGTAAGCCACATCAGGTAGCCCAAACCAAGGGCCTTGATCGACCTGGGCTTTGTTCCGCAGCATCTGAGGCTCACCGTTTTCCCAGCAGCCCCCCATTTGAGGCGGCAAATCATGCACATGAGTATGAAAATCGCTTTGAGTGCCACAATAGGTTGGTCGGCTTTCCATTGCGACAAACCAGTTGCCTAAACGAGGGTTTGCTTCTCGCAGGGAGTAGCCTTTGTAGTAATAAAGACTGGCATTCATCCGCTCGACATAGGGAGTAAAGATCACATCAGCAGTGCCGAACTCCTCTAAGAAGTAAGGGCCAGGGGTGCTGCCTAGGGCAAACTCGACCTTGTCTACTACGCCTGTAAATTGCTCCCGGTTGCGCTGCTCTTGCCGAGCTGATCCGGTTGGGTAGCAAAGCCAAGTACACCAAGCTCTAAAGAGCAGCCGTTCCAACTGCCGCAGCGGCATTACGGTTGGGTCTTTCATGCTAAGACCGAGGGGACTAAATACCTGCTCTAAGGCGATCAAAATGTCATCACTTTCGGTGATCAGACGGCCATCTAGTTCGATCGCGGGTAGCATGCCCGATGGCACCTTGCGTTTGTACCAGCTCTCCTTTTCTCCGTAGCAGAACATGGTTACTTTTTCAATGCGGTAAGGAATCTGCTTTTCCTCTAGCCATAGCCAAATTTTCTGGCAGTAAGGGCACCAAGCGTGATTGTCGCGGTATAGCGTGACGCGCACCTCGGACTCGCTGTGCCCGAACAGGCGCAAACGAGCCTGAGCATTGGTAGGCCCATTGACCGTATCGACTTGAAAATCGGTGAGAGCTTCTAGCTCGGGCCAACTGAGGGGAGCGATCGCCATAGAGATGGATGTCATTAGGGCTTGATTCAATGCGGACTAGTTTGGAAAATAGCTTTGTAGCTAGCTCAATGTCAAATTTGCGAAATTAAAGAGCAGTGTTTCCTCCTTCGATCTCCTGCTTGAGCCGCCACAAATCTTCGTACAGTTGCCCGTCTGGGGCTTCACCCAAAAACGTAGCAATGACTGCTCCCGCCATGCCACCAAAGGGGCTGTAATCCATTGTTACCTTGACTTCTGTGCCCGCTTCATACTCCGAGCTGCGAAAGCTGACACAACCTTCGTTAGGCACATTACTACCAGGCAGCGATCGCCAGCAAATTAGCTCATTTTCTTGATCCTGCGTGATCTCAGCATCCCATTCAATGTGGTTGCCTAAGGGAGCTTTGGTAATCCAATGAGAACGCTGTTTATCCAACACTTTCACTGACTCTAGATGATTCATGAACCGTGGCAAGTTCTCAAAGTTGCGCCAGAACTGATACAGCTCTTGAGGAGAGCGGTCAATCCGAATGCTTCTTTCGACATGGATACTCATGGAGTTACCTGTTAGCTAAATGTCTGACTTGTCTCGCCTAGACTTTGAGCTTAGATCCGTTTTAGTGAACTTGCACCTACTAGGGGAGAGAACTATGAGGGTTTGGCCAGATACACTCAAACACTTTCTGTGGCCACAGCCTGCCCGGACTCCAGGGCGCTCAAGGTTAGTTTGCAGACAAAGCCGCGCTTAGCTCAGTTAAATCGACGGGCTTGACTAAATGCACCGCGAAACCTGCTTGACGGGAGCGATCGCGGTCTTCTGGCTGACCATACCCGCTCAGAGCTAAGAGTCGGATCTGGCTCAAGGCTGGTACGTGACGGAGACGACGAGCCAGCTCATAACCATCCATCCCCGGCAGCCCAATATCCAGCACCGCGATGTCTGGCAGAAAAGACTGAGCGATCTCCAGCCCTTGGAGACCGTCGTAGGCAACTTCCGTGATATGTCCACAGAGATTTAGCGAGATCGCCAAGACTTCAGCCGCATCCATATTGTCATCAACGATGAGGATACGAAGTGGCTGCTGACCCGTCGGCGCAGGGATGTCAGCTAGAGTTTTCTCACTTTGAGCCAACTGAGGCGCTAATGGCAACCACACCGAGAATTCGCTACCTTGGCCTTTGCCTGTACTCGCCGCTGATACTCGTCCTCCATGTAGGGTGACTAGGTTTTTGACAATTGCCAGTCCAAGCCCTAAACCTCCCTGCGATCGCTCAATAGACTGCTGCTCCTGGTAGAACAGGTCAAATACTTTGGGTAAGAGTTCAGGCGCAATGCCGTTCCCCGTATCGCTGACACGCAACCAAACTTCGCTGTCTACTCGCTCTGCTAAGATGCTAATCTCACCTTCTGGCTCGGTATATTTAGCCGCATTATTCAGCAAGTTCGCAATCACCTGTGCCAAACGTCTCGGATCAGCTTCAATCATGAGACCTGTGCTAGGCACCCCAGTTGTGAGGTTGTGACGGCGTTGTTCCAATAAAGGGCTGCACTGCTCCACCGCTTCTGCAACGATCGCTGCTAGTTCTAAGGGTTCCTGCTGGAGCGTCAGCTTGCCCCGAGCGAGACGCGATACATCCAGTAAATCATCGACCAGACCTACTAGGTGATGCACTTGACGCTCAATCACTGTCCGTTCTTTGTCTACTTCTGAGATGCCGCGCAGTCGCATCAGGTTCAGCGCAGTCAGGATTGGCGCGAGCGGATTGCGGAGTTCATGCCCCAGCATAGCCAAGAATTCATCTTTAGCTCGGTTGGCTAACTCAGCTTCACGCTGGGCATTGGAAATCTCAGTCACTTCAAAGGCAACTACAACGATGCTGTCGGTCTTGTCATACTCATCGGGGAGAGGTTGGTAAACGACCTCAAAGAAGCACTCCTCAATCGTCTGTGGCTGACCACGATTCAGCATTACCTGGATTCTGCCTATGTAGGGTTGCCCCGTTGTGTAAACAACGTCGAGTAACTCATAAATACCCTGACCCGCCAACTCAGGCAGCGCCGCCTGCACTGACTTACCCACCACTAGTCTGTGACCAACCAGTTCCAGGTAGCGCTCGTTAGCAAACTCAAAGACAAAATCTGAGCCTTGTAGGACAGCAATCCCTACAGGCGCATGTTTAAAGATACGCGATAGTTGGTTGGCATTGGCTTGCAACCGTTTTTCAAGCAGTACTTTTTCGGTTGTTTCTGTAAATGTGACGAGGATACCTGCGACGTTACCAGCGTCATCTGGAACAGGGCTATAAGAGAAATTGAAGTAGCAATCCTCTGGATAGCCAAAGCGATCGATCGTGAGCTTAAAATTATCAAAGCCAAAGGACTTGCCTTGCCATACCTCTGCCCACATGGGCCCAATGGTGCTCCAAATCTCTGGCCAAGTTTCTTGGGCACTAATTCCTAAAGCTGCTGGATGCTTATCACCTAAAATCGGACGATAGGCGTCGTTATAAAACTGAGTAAATTCCTGTCCCCAAGCAATGTACATTGGCAACTGACATTGCAGCAGGATACGAACAGCAATCTTTAGGCTTTGGGGCCAAGTCTCTGCCGATCCGACCGGCGTTTTAGCCCAGTCAATCGTCCGCATGAGCGCACCTATTTCTCCACCACCAGAGAAAGTAGCATGAGCGGCTAACCAATTCGTTTCGTCCCTAGATGCATCCGGTTGCATAGGCCTGTGGTCAACAGTTATTGATTTGTAGTCCCCTACTTCTCATCCTAGAGGATGCGCTTCTAGAGGCTCAGGATTTGCAGCTTCACTACTGATTTGGCTGGTTACTTACTGGAACTAAGTCATTAGCGGAGTTGACTAAAATTGGAATTTTCGTGACCTTCCAGTAACACCTCAAAGGTTGTCCAACCTTGGCCACTGTCTACTCGTAGCTCTCCACCTATTTGCGCCACTAACTTCTGTACCAAGGCTAGTCCTAGACCAGTTCCACCTTGCCGCCACGGGTCGGCGTGAGGCACTCGGTAAAACTTCTCAAAAATATGAGGCAATGCAGCAGGCGGAATTTCCGCTTGATTACTCACTTCAAACTGAGTTCTAAGCGCCGCAGGTTGATCAGGGAGCGCGGGGTCGATCTGCTGCTCAACTCTCAGTTGAATCTCGCCTTGAGGTGGCGTGTATTTACAGGCATTATTGAGCAACTCAGCTAGTAATCGAGCTAAGCTATTGCGGTCTGACTGAATCGGCAGAACATGAGGTGGTAGATCAACTGTGAATTGTTGACCCCGCTCTTGCATTCGGGTCGAAAATGGTTGGACGATGCTGGTCAGCCAGTCTTGAAGCACAATTGTCTCAAGGGATATAGGATAGCGATCTGCTTCAAGTCGCTGTAAGTCTAGCAAGTCATTGATTAGGTTCGCTTCTCTGGCGCACTCAGCTTGTAGAATTTCTAGGTATTGCTGCTGTCGCTCTGAGGAGGGAGAGAGCTTGAGCATGTGAACTGCCAGCTTCATGTTAGAAATTGGCGTACGCAGTTCGTGGGATACGGTACTCAGGAAGTCATCTTTGAGTTGATGCAGATGTTGCAAAACTTCGACTTGGGCTTGGGCTGCTTGATATAAGCGAGCTTGACGAATGGCGATCGCGCACTGATTGGCTGCTTGTTGCACTAAGCGGACCTCTAGGTCATCGAACACGCAGTCGGGCAGGCGGAAGATCCATAGGTCTCCTAAGACTCCCTGATCATCAAAGATTGGGCAAGCCAAAATCGCCGCTTGAGGTCTACTAAACTTGGGTGCTAAGCGACAGAACTGTAGGATCTGCCCCTCCAGCAACGCTTGGTGTACATCTGAGACAGTCTCTAGAGGCAATGCACCGCTCTGACTAGAAGGCCAACCAGGCTTCACCGCCTCGTAGTGGATTGTAATGACGTTTTTCTCTAGATCATATAGGGCGGCATTACAGCACTCTGCGATTAGCGCCTGGTTTAATTCCTGTACCACAGTTTCTAGAATCTGGGCTTCATCCAAACTGTCCCGCACCTTATCTGTAACTCTTTTCAGCAGTGCTTCTAAATCGAGGGCTTGTCCCAGTTGCAAGGTACGTTCTTGTAATTCGGCTGTGCGCTGTGTCACGCGCAGCTCTAACTCATCCTTCACTGCTTCTAGAGCTGCAAAAGAGCCCCGCAATTGCGCCGCCATCTGGTTATGAGCTTGAGCTAAAACTCTAAATTCATTCACCCCTCCGAGGCTAACAGTTTGGTTAAAGTTCCCATTGGCTAGGGATTGGGAGGCCGAGCACAAGCGGAGAATTGGGTCAGTAATGCGGTGAGACGTGAGCACGCCTAGAACGATCGCCACCAGCAACGCCCCTAGGCACAGCAAAACCGTAGTGCGTCGGCTTGCTTCGATGTGCTCCATAAAATCTGCTTCTGGCACCACCACTACAATCAACCAATCCAACCCATAACGGTCGGTAAAGGGCATGACTTGCACAAACTGCCGCTGACCCTCCACGACAAAATCGAGTTGTTGGCTCTGCCGAATAGAGCTAAAACTACCAAAGTATTGTTGTAATTGTTGCGCGGTCAGGCGAGTCATTTGATTCCGGCTGGCGATCGCACTTAGCCGTCGTTGTGGGTCTGCCACTCCCTCTAGATTCAGGCTAAAAGGTAGCTCAGCCGTTGAACTAGCCACGAGGTTGCCTGAGCGCTCGATGATAAAGGTTTGTCCAGAGCGGCCCACCTTCAGCCGGTGCAAAAAGTCATCCAGTTGTGAGAGTGAAACCGTGGCATTGGTCGCACCAATTAAAGTCCCCGCTCCGTCATAAATAGGTCGAGTGGCACTGACGGCTAGCCCTCTAGAAGAGAAATAGGGATAGACTGCTGTCCAAGTTGGTTTATTTGCTTGCACCGCCTCGCGATACCAGGGACGAATCCGAGGGTCGAAGGTGGTATCCAGTCGGATCAATTGCTGGCGATTACCTTGCTGATTAATTGTGTAGGTGTGGTACTTGCCAGCAGTGGAGGCATCGATCACACGAATGACGAGGGTTCCGTCCTGCAAGCGGTCCACAGCATGAATCTCTCCCTGCTCACTGCCAAAGGCGATCGGGCTTAAAGACTGAAACAACTGCATTTGTTGCCAGAAATGCTGCTCCAAACGCTTGCCGTCTTGCAGATTCAATTCCCCTAAGCGAAACGCACCGGCGTTGATCGCAGTGACCAATTGCGGAGTTTCTAGATAGTTAGCAAGATGCTGATGGACGCGATTTGTAACTTCGTTTCTCAGCTCAGCCGCAACTTCATTGACTGCTCTCTGACCATCTCTTAAGGAAAAATATGCCGTTAACCCAACCGCCGCGGTAATTTGCAGAACAAAAGGAACAATGAGCGCTACTCTGAGCGGCACATTCGATAAACCTCTAAACAGGGGATGCAAGAGCTTCTGCATGTATCCTAGTTTAGAGCCTGCTTAAAAGTGAGTGGGCAGTGGAGTCATTCATGATAGGTACAAAGCAAAAATTATAATAGCTTTTACTTAATACCCTCTAGCCGTGCCTGTCCTGTAGCTTAAGTGTAGCTCAGCAGCCTCACATAATGGTTCGCGTCACGCTTGATCAGGAATTTCTGGCAAGGGGGAACCGAGCGATCGCACCCCTGCCGAATAATATGCTGAATCATTAGGATGGTTGCCCCAGCTTACACAAGAGGTAAGCAAATGCTAAAACAAGTGTTGCCTGGCTGCGATTCAACCAAAATTGTGCCCTGGTGCCGATTTTCCACAATGCGTCGTACGGCTTCCAAGCCCAGCCCAGAGCCTTTGCCCACAGGTTTGGTCGTGAAAAATGGCTCAAAGATGCGTGACTGAGTTTCAGGCGGAATGCCATCGCCAGAATCCATGATGTCAACGCGGACAGAATGCTCCTTACGTTGCGTGGTAATGGTCAGCACTCCTTTGCCATTCATAGCATCAATGGCGTTATCAATTAAGTTTGTCCATACCTGATTGAGTTCGCTGCCATAAACCAGTAACTTGGGCAGCTGCTTATCATAACACCGTTTAACTTGGACTCCCTGCTTGAGTTTATGAGCAAACAATCGCAAGGTATCCTCCAATCCTTGATGCACATCTACTTCTTGTCGAGTGCCTTGATCCAAGTAGGAATAGGACTTCATCGCTTGCACCAGTTCTGAAATTCGCTCTGCTCCCCGCAGACCATGTTTGATCATGGATATCACCTCAAACGAAAGTGATAGCCATTGCAACCCAATCTCGCGTAATTCAGTGGGGTCATCTCGCCAACGCACCATCAGTTGGTCTAAGGTTTCAGTCTCAACGCCTCCCTCTGCTAGGGGTTCTGCCAGTTTCCAAGCTTGGCTAACTCCATAGTCTTCTAGCCAATTTTCTAAGATTTCGGTGCGATCGCTCAGAGTTACAGCATCTACGCGATTGTTCAGAATCAAGTCATATCCCGTATCCCGCGCCTGTAGCCACTGTTTCGTATGTGCGTCATCCACTTGGCGTTTACCATAAACCAAGTTCATGCGCTGGAGTTCTAGAATGGCTGGGGGCATCTCTCGCAATGCCCGCACCAATGCTGCGGCGGGATTGTTAAGTTCATGAGCTAAACCTGCGGCTAGCGTGCCCAGGGCTGCCATTTTCTCCCGTCCCCGGATAAAGGACTCTAACCCACGCAACCGTTGTTCCACAATACGGAACACCATCCGCTCGAACGTGCGGCATTCGTGCAAGAGCGTCAGAAAGTCACTGGCTTCAATTTCGTGAAGATGGCAATCTGTGATGGCTCGCAGGGTCACTGGAGCAGGCTCATCTGTCAGGACTTGAACTTCTCCAAAGAACGCGGGTGCTTGATGTCTCCCTAGCGGGATCTCTGTCCCCTCACTGCGACGGGTAATCAGCATTTGACCCTGAACCAGGATAAATAAGCCCCGATGCGGATCTCGCTCTTGAATTAGTGTCTCTCCAGCCTGCACCATCACAGTTTGAGTGCGATCGCACACCCACTCTAATCGGGTTTGGGACAGATGTTGAAACGCCTCCAGTTTGAGCAGGTCTTCGATGCACAACTTGCGATTCACCATGTCATACCTTACTTAGATAACGATGGATAAATTGCACCGCGATCGATCCTTCACCCACACCCGATGCCACCCGCTTCACGGAGTTATATCGCGCATCTCCGGCGGCAAAAATGCCGGGAACACTGGTTTCTAAAAGAAAAGGCGATCGATCCTGATTCCACCCTTTGGGAGGCTTGCCATCGCGGATTAAGTCAGGCCCAGTCAAGATAAATCCTCGCTCATCTCGCTCCACTACGCCATCTAGCCAGTCGGTTTTGGGCATTGCCCCGATAAAGATAAACAAAGAGGCAGCTTCGACGGTTTCACTCTCGCCTGTGTGGATGTTTTTGATGACAATCGCCTCTAGGTTTTTGTCGCCTTTGACTTCTTCAACCGCACAACCGACACAAACTTTGATGTTATCTGTCGCTTCTATCTGGTCAATTAAGTACTGCGACATACTCTTGGTTAAGGGCGATCGCACCAACATCACGACTTCGAGGGCATATTTAGAGAAGTGCATCGCGGCTTGTCCCGCAGAGTTGGCACCGCCCACGATATAAACGGTTTCACCCTGGCAAGCGATCGCTTCGGTCATCGCTGCTCCGTAATAGACGCCCGCTCCACACAGTTGGTCCATGCCTGGCACATCCAACTTGCGATAGGCAACTCCGGTTGCTACTAACAGCGCGTGACAACTAATTTCGCTGCCGTCGGCCAAATGCAGAATTCGGTAGGGATTAGTGATTTGGACTGCTGTTACTTCTTGAGGAGTGAGAATTTCTACCCCAAATCGCCGGGCTTGGGCTACCGCTCGCCGGGCCAAGTCTACCCCACTTAAGCCTACCGGAAATCCTAAATAATTCTCAATGCGCGAGCTAGAACCCGCTTGCCCGCCTGGGGCTTGGCGCTCAATCATGACGGTGCTGAGTCCTTCTGAGGCTCCGTAAACCGCAGCGGCTAACCCTGCTGGTCCGCCACCAATGATAGCTAGGTCGTAGAAGGGGCGTTCTGCTTGGGTTTGTAAACCAATTTTTTCTGCGATCGCCAGATTTGAGGGTTGGATTAACCGGGAACCATCAGGGAACAAAACCAATGGCAATTGTTGCTTGCCATCAGCTTCAGCGTATTCCACTAGCTGCGTAGCTTCACCTTCTAGTTCAATATCTAACCACTGGTAAGGCACTTGGTTGCGGGCCAGAAAGTCTTTGACTTGATGAGATAGAGGAGACCAGCGGTTGCCAACCACCCGAATGCCTTCGAAGGGAGGCCGAAAAGACGCAAACCAGTCATCCAGCAAATCATCTAAAACTGGATATAACCGCTCTTCAGGAGGGTCCCAAGGCTTGAGTAGGTAATAGTCGATTTGGATGTTGTTGATGGCTCGAATGGCAGCATCTGTATCAGCATAGGCCGTGAGCAAGGCCCGCTTGGAGTTTGGGTACATATCCAGAGCTTGCTCTAGAAACTCAACTCCGCTCATTTGCGGCATGCGTTGGTCTACCAAGAAGAGTGCCACAAACTCATTGCGTAGCTTGAGCTGTTGTAAGGCATCCAATGCTGCTTGCCCAGAATCCGCTCGCACAATCCGGAAGCGATCGCCATACTGATGCCGTAAATCCCGTGACACTGTTTGCAGCACATCTGGATCATCATCCACGGTGAGAATTACAGGTTTTGCCATCACTCAATCTCCTGTTATTCAACGGCCACAGTTAGGAATTTTGTATACCATTTATCGATTTGATGCTGCATTAACGTATACATATTCAGCATTTCTAGATAGAGAGCTATTTCAAACGCGATTCCGTTCGGGGGCAAAGCCAAACGCTCACTGACTTGATTAATTGATGGCTCAGTAGTTCTTTCCCTCCTCATCGGTAAAACACCACAGCCATTGTTCTCCTAATTCCGCTGAACTAATCACAGCATGTCCGCTCTCCTCATAATGACGACGTGCATGCTGATTTTTGGAGGAATCGCAGCATAGCATCTTGCCGCAGGTCTGGCAGATTCGCAGATGTACCCAGCGATCGTTAGTCCGCATGCACTCCTCACACCGGAACATGGGGTAGTTGGCTTTCGGAATTAAGTTTTCCAGAGTCATTTCATTGAGATGTTGACACGGCATAGGTTTTTACTATGTGAATGAGTAGGAAGTTTGTTTGGAGAAGAATAATTGGGGAAGAATAAATAGCCTTTTCTGACAACTCCATATCGTTTCATGGAAGGGGATACAGCCATTTGCAAAATAGTTGAGTTAGATGTGGCATGATGAGATAAGTGAGCAAGGCAACACTGAAGCCTGTACTGATCAGTTGCTGGAACAATATAGGCAAATCAGACAGTAGTGGTGCCAGCAAATGGTTCGAGATAGGAAGCGTGAAAAATACTCCTAGCCACGTCACTAACACCATTTTGTAGCGAGGGGGCGGCATCTCCACTCTGTTTGGGAGTGTAAACCAGGTTTCCAGTCCAGTTAGGGTTTGAACCGCTTCAGGCTTTTCAATCAGTGGCTGCAATCGCGCCAGCCATTCTTGCCGGATATCAGATTCTAGCCAAGTTTTGAGGTTACTGTACTGATCGAATTTAAGGATGGCAACATATTCCGGGTGAGCATGATTCCACGGTCGAATTACATTGACTCCCAAGTGTCCTCTAAACTTTTGGGCAACCGCAGCGATACCGTGCAACCACTCTTCATACCCCTGCTCGCGCCCAGGGCGAACCGTATGAGAAATGATGGCAGTGACCTGCTGAGTTTTTGCATCTGTACCAATTGCTTGGGGTTCAAACATGAAATGCAACCTCAGTGAGCGATTGCTTCAGACCAATGGAGTATCCATTAAATGTTCTGCCAGGAACCAAAGTTGTAACTCGTTCGCAACACTTGACTCACTAACATGATTATCCCTCTTTGAGAAAGTCTAGCAGTGCGGGGTTGATCTGTTCTGCATGAGTCCAGTTGATAGCGTGAGGACCATCAGGGATCACCACTAGACGACTATCTTTAATGAGCTGCGGCAACCTCTTACCAGTGGAAGCGATCGGAAGGATGCGGTCAGCCTCACCATGAATGATCAGGGTTGGCACATCAATGTGGGGCAAGTCATCTCGGAAGTCGGTCAACCAGGATGGTACACAGTCTAAGGTTCCTTTTGCAGAAGCTCCTGCTGCCACATTCCAGCTCATCTGGATGGCCTCATTGCTGATGCGATCGCCAAGAAATACATCGACGTTAAAGAAATTGTGGAGAAAGAGAGAGAGATAGGCAGGACGGTCTGCGACAATACTTTTCATAATGCCATCGAAGACGCTTTGGTCCACTCCTTCTGGGTTATCGTCGGTCTTCAACAAGAAGGGGGGCACCGGAGCCATGAGCACGGCTTTACTCACCCGTTCTGAGCCGTACTTGCCGAGATAGCGCGTCACTTCGCCCGTCCCCATGGAGAAGCCGACCAGCAGAACATCACGCAGGTCTAGTTCTGTGATGAGTGTGTTCAAATCGGCGGCGAAGGTGTCGTAGTCATAGCCGAAGGAAGGTTGGCTGGAGTTGCCAAAACCCCGGCGATCGTAGGTGATGACTCGGTAGCCTGCTGCCAGCAAAACCCCTACTTGCTTTTCCCAGGAATGTCCGTTCAGCGGAAAACCGTGAATGAGAACCACAGGCTGACCTGCGCCGTGGTCTTCGTAGTAGATATCGATGGGGCTAGAATTCTCTTTGCCAACGGTGACGTAAGACACTTTAAAGTCTCCTTTCTGTGAGTAAGTCTGTGGAATCATTCACCTGTGCCAAGAGGCTACTCTTCTTGGCCACAAAACAGTATTTCAACTAAGCTAGGATGCTTTCATCGCAGCAGTTGCAGCCGCCTCGATAAATTTAGCAACCTCTTTGGGATGAGAGACAAAGGGCACATGACTGGACTTGATCTCGCTAGTTTTGGCACCGATGCGTTTTGCCATAAAGCGCTCAAGTTCAGGGTTGATCGCCCGGTCTTCTTGAGTCACGAGATACCAGGAGGGAATTGTTTTCCAGGCAGCGCGATCCACTGCTTGATTGAAAGCGATACTAGCGACTGGCTTTTGGGTCGCTGCCATCACTCGGGCCTCAGCTAAGGAAACATCCTGAGCAAAGAACTCATGTAGCTTGGCTCGATCAATGAAGAGAAAGCCTGCGGTATCAGGCACAATTGCGGTGCTGAGTGGGGGGGCTGCATACCTACCATTCAACTCACTAATTTTTTCGCCTGCTTCGGGGGCAAAACCAGCGATATAAACCAATGCCTTGACTTGTGGGTTGGTAGCTGCCGCGCTCGTAATCACGCTTCCCCCATAAGAATGTCCAACCACCACGACAGCACCCTTCTGAGCATCAATCACTCGCTTAGTGGTGGCAATATCTTCTGGGAGAGAGGTGAGCGTATTCTGCACAGCCGTCACAGTGTAGCCATCTTGTTCTAGCAACGGAATGATGTGTTGCCAGGATGTGACATCAGCGAAGGTACCGTGAACGAGAACGATCGCGGGTTTGGAGTTGGAGCTTTGGGTTAATTCCTTAGAAGTAGCTACTTCTGCACGTATCAGCACAATTATTGAAACACTGAATGCCAGTAGCAACAGCAAAAACTTTTGAATTTTGATGATTAGCATACTCCACTGAATAGCCGCTTCCTAATGCTTGTTGATAGGTTGAATTGGAGGTTGAGGGAACTGCTGAAACACAAAACATAGATAGTCTTCTGCAGCAGAGGTTGCATCAAGCTGTCTTTGAATTGTCTTAATTTGCATCACCCTAATTTAGGGAACTCCCTCAGATCTGTCGTCCATTCCAAGTTCATACTTGCAGCCACACAACGATCAGTCATTGGGCAATCTGAAGTATGGGGTTGGCATCCAACTTAAGTTCAGATCTATCTCAAGCTTAGAGGCAAAATTCATACCGCCGTCATCAATGAAGATACGGATATGGCTGTGATTGGTCAGGCTAAAAAGGGGTTGAGGCGATCGCGCTGTCCCGCCAAGTGAAACCGATGTAGCCTTAATGGATTTGCATTAAAGCGAAGGATTGCCAGTCTTTAAGCCTGTCATCTTAGCTTAAGTTAGCTGTCAACCTGAACTTAAGTTGGATATGAAGCTGATACCTCAGGTTGCTTTATGATTGATCGTTTTGTGGCTGCAAGTATGGACTCTGAATGGACGACAGAGTTGGATTAGTCCCTTAGATTAAGGCCATACAAACGGTTGTAGAAGTGACCTGAGAGGGAAAAAAGAGAGCAGTCAGCGCTGGAATCTTCCAAGAGCCAGTTAGTAACAACTTGTCTACTGGGAGATGATCTACTGGGAGACGACAATGACAATCAACCAAAACGGGCTTTTTGTTCAATCGGATCAAGGTCGTTCTTACTACTTTGGTCAAGACCTCTATACCTTCAAAGCCATTGGTGAAGAGACGGGGGAAGCCTATGCGCTTTGTGAGGTCATCGTTGCACCTCAAGGTGGTACACCTCCCCATCGGCACAGCCGAGAAAATGAATCGTTCTATGTGCAAGACGGAGAGATTGAATTCCAGCTTGACGATCGCACCTTGATGGCAACGGCTGGAACCTTTCTCCATTCACCCAAAGGCCAGCTGCATCAATTTACCAATACAACCTCTGTCCCTGCCAAGATGTTGGTTTGGGTGACACCCGCTGGCTTTGAGAAATTTATTGCCGAAGTGGGAAAAGCGGTGAATGGTCAAATTACAGCGGCCCCACCTTTGAATGCTGAAGACTTGGATAAGATCCTCACTACTGCACCTAAGTACGGCATCGAGATTATTCCTCCGCCTCCTCAGCAATGATAACAGGACTGCAACTCACCCCTGCCTAATCAGTGACAAGGTGGCTGGGCGATCGCTTTAATAATAGATGAATCAGAGGATAAGCAGCTATGGAAAGAAGCACTAGTTTTGAGAGTAAAGGGTTAAAGTGTTCTGTCACTTTTTACACGCCTGAGAATGTCGCACCTGGCGATCGCTGTCCGGCGATTGTCATGGCTCACGGCATTGGTTTGACCAAAGAGATGGGCCTGCCGCAGTTTGCTGAGCGTTTCGCTAAAGCGGGGTTCGCCGTCACGCTGTTCGATTATCGATACCTGGGTGCCAGCGAGGGAGAGCCTCGGGGTCAAATGCTCCCGACCGAGCAGCATGAAGACTACCGCAATGCTATTACCTGGACTCAGCTTCAAAGCGAAGTTGACCCTGAACGTATCGGTCTTTGGGGCTTCTCCTATAGCGGTGGTCACGTCCTGCATGTAGCGGCATTCGATCGGCGCGTGAAAGCGATCGTGGCCCAAATGCCGACAGTGAATGCGTTTCTTAACTCCCGCCGTTTGGTCTCCCCCCTTGCACTCCACGAACTCACAAAGTTGCTTGCAGAAGATCGGATCAACCGGTATCAAACCGGAGAGGTGAGCTACTTCCCCTTAGTTGCCCCACCCGGTCAACCTTCCTTTCTGGCAACACCGGATGCCTTTACTTGGATTGAATTGGCTAAGGATGCTAGCGAAGGTAGATGGGAGAATCGGCTCACCTTTGAATCGATTGAACATTGTCTCTACTACGAAGCTATTCCTCATCCTGAGGCCATCTTTCCCACTCCGCTATGTCTGATTGTGGGCGAGCAAGACTTCCTAGCCTCTCCCCAGTTGGCCGCCGCCGTCTATGCAGACGCGATCGAGCCCAAGTCTTTCACAGTTCTGAAAGGTGGACACTTTGACGGATTCCAAGGAGAAGGCTTTGAGATTGCCAGCACAACTGCCTTGAGCTGGTTTGAGAAATATTTAAAACATAAGCCTGCTTGTGAAACATAAAGCCATTACAAATAACCGAGGAAGATGTCATGACCCAGTATGACTACATTGTGATTGGTGCAGGTTCAGCAGGCTGTGTAGTCGCCAACCGCCTCACCGAAGACAGTGACACAACCGTGTTGTTACTTGAAGCGGGTAACCCAGATATAAAATCAGAAATTCACATCCCAGCACAATGCCTGAGTCTACAAGGCTCTGAGGTGGACTGGGCGTATTTCTCTGAACCCGAACCCTACCTGAATGACCGCAAAATCTTTTGTCCTCGTGGGAAAGTTTTGGGCGGCAGCAGTTCGATTAATATCATGATTTATCTGCGAGGCAATCCTCACGATTATGACCACTGGCAGTCATTGGGGAATCCCAGTTGGAGTTACCAAGATGTCCTGCCATACTTCAAGAAATCGGAGCGCCAGCAGCGAGGCGCATCCGAATTCCACGGGATTGATGGAGAGTTGAGTGTGACCGATCCGATTGCGCCTGCTGTGGTATCCCAACGCTTTGTAGACGCAGCAGTAGCAGTAGGATATGACCACAATTCCGATCCTAATGGAATGCAGCAAGAGGGGGCAGGACTCTATCAATTGACCATCAAGGATGGTAAACGGCACAGTGCCGCTGCTGCATTCCTCGTGCCCATTCTCCAGCGTGCCAATCTGACGGTAACGACAGGAGCGTTCGTCACTCGCTTGTTGTTCGAGGGTACTCGCACCATTGGGGTCGAATATCTGCACGAAGGCACGCTGCACCAAGTTAGGGTTAACCACGAAGTGATTCTAAGTGCTGGCGCATTCGATTCGCCCAAGTTGCTCATGCTTTCCGGCATTGGCGATGCAGAACACCTGCAAGCAATGGGAATTCCCATAGTGGCTAATTTACCGGGTGTGGGTCAAAACCTCCAAGACCACCCTGTTGTGGCCGTGGCACATGAAGCAACTCAGGATTTACACCCAGCAAACACCAGTAGTGTCGCTGAAGCGGGCTTGTTTTTGCATACTGAGGGGAATCTCGATGCTGCGCCAGATTTACAGTTTCTCTTCGGCCCCGTTGTGTTAGCACCGCCTGGTTATCCCCACTCTGGTTTAGGATTCACTAGTTTTGTTTGTTTGACTCATCCCCAAAACATTGGCAGTGTCAGTTTGCGCTCCTCCGACCCCAAAGATGCCCCGATGTTGAGGATGAACTTTCTCCAAAGTGAAGCGGATGTGCAAAAACTCGTGGTTGGGATTAAATTACTTCGTAACTTGTTTGGTGCCAGTGCTTTGGATGAGTTTCGTGGTCAGGAAATTGCTCCGGGTGCCGAGAAGCAAAGTGATGCAGCCCTCGTTGCTTACGTCCGCGAAACTTGCAGTACCGTGTGGCATCCGGTCGGCACTTGCAAAATGGGCACTGACCCCATGGCGGTGGTAGACCCTGAACTCCGAGTCCATGGGGTTGAGGGGTTGCGGGTTGTGGATGCCTCGATCATGCCAACAATTACCACAGGCAATACGAACGCGCCCACCATCATGATTGGCGAAAAAGCCGCCGATTTAATTAAAGCCGCAGGTCGTGTTTCACAGCAAGCTGCTTCCGTGATTGTGTAGAGCCCAGCACCGAAGGCGATCGCAAACTAACGCGATCGCACCGATACAGCCCTATTAATCATCTCCTTTGAATGTGTAAATTAGGCAATGCATCATGAGATCTATCACAATTCAAAACTCAATTCCTCAAATCACTTTTGTGCTATCCAAAGTATTGTTGCCAACAGCCTTAGCAGCAGAACTGCTGGGAGTTTCACTGTCTGGTAAAGCGATCGCGCAACCCTGCTGCCTTAATGCAGCCTTGCCTCTAGACAAAACGCAGATCGCACCTGTATCTTCACAACCCAGGCATCAAGTTTTGATCGCCACCGCATATACTGATCTCACATTACCTACCCTGCGACGTGGCGATCGCGGCAGAAGCGTTCAACTGTTGCAGCAAGTTCTCTCAGACAATGGCTTTTTAGGAGCCGCAGGAGTCAGATTAAGAAATCCGAGTGGTGCAGTGGTGGATGGAGTGTTTGGTCCCATTACGGAATCTGCGGTGAGAGATTTACAGCAGCGGTACAAAGTTCCAGTAACAGGGCAGGTAAATCCTCGAACTTGGGAAGTGTTAGATATGCATGAAAACCCTTATCGAGCACCACTTCCCTGGAAAGGATAGTTCTTTGCCAGACTTGGGGTTAACGGGTGAAAAAGAGGCACCGCTTCCACTGCTATCCATGAATGTTATCAACGCATGATAAATGTTTGGTTTCTTCGAGTCCTACTACCCCCTGTAGCCTCACACCCTTTAGATTAGCCTGCTGTAGAATTACTGGTAGTGCTCAAGATGTAATGATAGAAGAGTAAAGTTCATGGTAGTGCTACACAGGTAATGATGCATTGTAGTGATGGATGAAGTACCAAATCGCACTAATGTGATTCTCCAGTGACTTGGAAAAGGATAAGCTTTTGCGCACTAATCGAGA
>NZ_JAMPKN010000026.1:0-55799 GCF_039962155.1 Trichocoleus desertorum AS-A10
GCACCGGAAAACCTTGTGCTACTCCAAATCAGTTGAGATGTTGAAGTGTTCACTTCGGTTGCTGCTGCATTATTTGAAGTATCGAACAATTCCTCTCTCAGCTTAAATCATTACCTATTCAGCAACGCCCATTTCTTTAGGCGATATGAATACTTGTAAACACTTACACTAGAGTCAACTACTTCTATCACACCGTCACGCCGCAACTTTTGCAAAGCCTTTTTAACCTTATTTTCAGAATCTTCACCAGTAAGCTGTCGAACTATTTTGTTTGTGACAGTATCATTATCCTCTAAATATTCTATGATGGCATCTTCAAGAGATGCTATTCGTCTATGCTCAACTATTACTAAAACAGCATTCTCTAGTTCCCTGATTTCAGGTTCTACAAGCCCTGCCTTACGCATTGCGTTGTAAGCTGTATTTAGCCCTTCACCAATATCATGATTTGGGGGGTTAGGTAGTTTGTGGAGCATCCGAACAATATTAGGATTGCGAGAGTATCTTTCATCAATGATGTTTTTTAAGGTCACATAGCCAGGTAACCGCCCAGGGCTTTGAATTTCAACCCTGTTGTCATAGATACGAACGTGTATATCGTCATTGACACTATAGTCTCTATGAATTACTGCATTGACTAAAGTTTCTTCTAAAGCCTAAGCAGGATAGTTGAGTTTTGTGCGTTTACCGCCAAGATTAATTGTGACATCCTCTAAGAGTTCACTTACTCGACTTTTAACTTTATTTATCTGTTCTTCTAAAGAACCCTCAATAGTAGAAGGCATTTCAACTAAATGCTCACGTTTATACTCTCGTTCAGTTGTTTGCAATCTATAAACCTTTATTGAGCAGCGTGTGTCAAGACTAGCTTGTGGTTCGTCATCAAAAAGGAGCACACAAGCTACAGTAGGTAAAAGTTTTCCTTCATGTTGGATAAGTAAGCGTTGTTTCTTCAAAAACTTTTCTGACTCTTGAAATGCCTCTATCTTTTCAAGATATTTACTTAGATATGAGCTTTCCAGAATTTCTTCTGCTGACACATGTGGAACAGGAACTCTTTCATAACTATAGCTACCCTTAGCATAGGACAAACGAGTGATTTGCTCTCCTCTAATACGCCGTGTACTGGCATTTAAGCGAACATAGCATTCGTCTGCTGCTGTATAATGAACGTGCTGACTCTTCGGTACAATCACACGCAGAACGAAACCGTTTTTATTAAAATTAAGAAATTCTACTTCTACTCCCTCAACAGCAGGTTTGGTTTGTGAAAGTAGCGTATTAATATGTTCATTAGCATCTTCCGGTGAAATAAAGCCTTTTATACGTTCTTCAAGGGAAGAAACATCTTCTATACCTACAATAAGCTCTCCTCCGTCAGTATTTGCAAATGCAACAAAGTGAGTTTGTAATTTTGACGGTGCTATCAGAGTGCTCTTTAAGTCTAAAAAATGATCTTCCTTAGCTTTAAGTAATGATTTCTTTAATTCAATGTTAGTAGTTTTTATTTCAAAAGCCATAGTGCCTTTTAATATTCTGGCTGTGTACAAAAGTCATAATGAGTATAGAACATCTAATAATTGAGCTGTGCAACCTTCTCCAACGCCCTGCAGTTAACCTTGATTTGCCAAGGCCACAGATAGCGCTGGGGTAATGTCTCAACAAGGGGCTTAAGACACCTAACTATTACTAGACGAAACTACTTCAGGCTGATTTCTTTGTAGGGCAGATAGGCCGAAACAATGGGCTAACTCCTTAATTAGATGATTAAGGCGCTGCTTGTTCTATATAACACTCTACTGGAGTCGATTATACGAAATCGTTCAGCACTGCTTCAGGCTAATTCCTCTTACTCTGCCGCCTAAAACGTTAAGAACAGGATTAGACCCTATCTGATCGGAGGTGTGATCGCCAACGTCATGTTGTGATTCAGGTTAACTTGTCGCCACCAATTTGGAACGGTAATACCCCTATATAAAGACGTAAACACCGATCCTGCTGGATACGCTGAGTTGCTTACAATGACTGTAACTAACTGAGTGTATATATTTACTGATTAGAGGGGGATCGTGCAGTATGCAACCAACCAATCCCAATCAATTTACCGAAAAAGCGTGGGAAGCGATCGCTCAGACCCCTGAAGTGGTCAAGCAAGCCCAGCAGCAGCAGATTGAGACGGAACACTTGTTCAAGTCCTTGGTAGAACAAGAAGGGCTTGCCAGTAGCGTCTTCAGTAAACTGGGCATCAGCGTGCAGAAGTTGCGCGATCGCACTGAAGAATTCATTAAGCGCCAACCCAAAGTTTCCAACAGCGGCTCTGTGTACTGGGGCCGTAGTGCCGATACCTTGCTCGATCGCTCTGAAGGCTATCGCAAAGAATTTGAAGACGACTTCATTTCGATCGAACACTTGCTCTTGGCCTACACCCAAGACGATCGCTTTGGTAAAGCATTATTTCAGGAATTTAAACTAGACACAGCCAAGCTACGCAGCACGATTGAGCAAATTCGAGGAAGCCAGAAAGTGACCGACCAAAACCCAGAAGGGAAATACGACTCGTTAACTAAATATGGCCGTGACCTGACAGAATTTGCTCGTCAAGGCAAACTCGACCCCGTGATCGGTCGGGACGACGAGATTCGCCGGACGATTCAGATTTTGTCTCGCCGTACCAAAAATAATCCCGTCCTAATTGGGGAGCCTGGTGTAGGTAAAACCGCGATCGCTGAAGGTTTAGCGCAGCGGATTGTGAAAGGTGATGTACCTGAGTCGTTGCGCGATCGCAAGCTGATTGCTCTGGATATGGGTGCTCTGATTGCGGGTGCCAAATACCGAGGTGAATTTGAAGAACGTCTCAAAGCGGTTCTCAAGGAAGTCACCGACTCCAACGGCACTATCATTCTCTTCATTGACGAAATCCACACTGTAGTGGGTGCAGGGGCGACCCAAGGCGCAATGGATGCGGGTAACTTGCTGAAGCCGATGTTGGCTCGTGGGGAACTGCGTTGTATCGGTGCCACCACCTTGGATGAGTACCGCAAGTACATCGAAAAGGATGCGGCACTAGAGCGACGGTTCCAACAGGTCTACATTGACCAACCTACTGTCGAAGATACCATCTCAATTCTGCGGGGCTTGAAAGACCGCTACGAAACACACCACAACGTCAAAATCTCTGACAGTTCTCTTGTAGCTGCGGCGACACTTTCCACGCGCTACATCAGCGATCGCTTCTTGCCCGACAAGGCGATTGACCTGGTAGACGAAGCCGCTGCCAAGCTGAAGATGGAGAGCACCTCCAAGCCAGAAGAACTGGACGAAATCGATCGCAAGATTCTGCAATTAGAGATGGAGCGGTTATCTCTGCAAAAGGAGAGCGATATTGCTTCTCGCGATCGCCTAGAGCGTCTAGAGAGAGAACTGGGCGACCTCAAAGAAAACCAAAGCCGCCTCAATGCGCAATGGCAAGGAGAAAAAGAGATCCTTGATCGGCGTAAAGCGCTGAAAGAAGAGATCGATCAAGTGAATGTGGAAGTTCAGCAAGCCGAGCGTGAGTACGACCTCAACCGAGCTGCGGAGCTGAAGTACGGCAAGTTGACCGAGCTGCAACGACAACTGGATGAGATTGAGGCAAAACTGGCGGACACTCAAACCAGTGGGCGATCGCTGCTGCGTGAGGAAGTGACTGAAGCCGACATTGCGGAGATCATTTCTAAGTGGACAGGTATCCCCCTGAATAAGCTGGTTGAGTCCGAGATGCAAAAGCTTCTCCAATTGGAAGAAGAACTGCATAAGCGAGTGGTAGGTCAACAGGAAGCAGTGACAGCCGTAGCTGATGCGATTCAGCGTTCTCGCGCGGGCTTAGCAGACCCGAATCGCCCCACGGCCAGCTTTATCTTCCTTGGCCCCACAGGTGTCGGTAAGACTGAACTCGGCAAAGCACTAGCTTCTTACCTCTTCGACACCGAAGACGCGATGGTGCGGATCGATATGTCGGAGTATATGGAGAAGCACTCTGTGTCTCGCTTGATCGGTGCGCCTCCGGGATATGTGGGATATGAAGAAGGTGGTCAACTCACAGAAGCGATTCGTCGTCGGCCTTATTCGGTGATTCTGTTTGATGAGATCGAGAAAGCGCATCCTGATGTGTTCAACGTGATGTTGCAAATCCTAGATGATGGGCGTGTCACCGACTCTCAAGGTCGCAAGGTAGACTTCAAAAACACCATCATCATCATGACCAGCAACATTGGCTCACAGTTCATCCTCGATGTGGCAGGTGATAACTCCCAGTACGAAGAGATGCGGAGCCGAGTTTTGGATGCGATGCGAAGCAACTTCCGTCCAGAGTTCCTCAATCGGATTGATGAGATCATCATCTTCCATCCACTCGATCGCAGCGAACTCCGCGAGATCGTCAAGCTGCAAGTTCAGCGGTTAGAGCAACGCCTGAGCGATCGCAAGATGTCTCTCAAGTTATCCGACAGCGCCCTCGACTTCTTAGCGGAAGTAGGATACGACCCTGTCTATGGTGCTCGTCCCCTCAAGCGGGCCATCCAACGGGAACTGGAAACCCAAATTGCTAAAGCAATTCTCCGCAGCGAGTTCACAACTGGCGACACCATCTTTGTCGATGTCGAAAACGAACGGTTAGCCTTCAAGCGCTTACCCGCCGAGTTACTAGCTGCTCAGCCTTCTAGCTAATGCTCTAGATAAGGCGATCGTTATTTAACTCTTACAGTCTTCTCCCTCGTTGTTCTCGAAGCGAGGGAGAGAATTTTTTATTACTTTGCAGACCACAACCAACCATGCTTACACTTTGGGCATGTCAAATTAAGCTGTCCTAGATTCTTAGGGGCACGCAACTTCTGAGAGCATTTTGGGCACGAAGTTATTACCTTTTCGGGTTCTGTCTCCTGACCACCTGATAGAATATCCTCTACAAGCTTATAAGCCTCACTAAGAGGAATTTGCCCATTCTCTACAGCTTGCATTAGTTCATACGCATCCTCAGAGCTAATCAAATTATGTTTGAGTAGCTCTTTTAGAAGTGAATAGAATTTTGTCTTGTCATCATCATTAAGGTTAGATTTTCTCTCTTTCGCTTCAACGTCTTTTAGCTTGTCCTTATATTCATTCAATAACTGCTTGCGTTTACCTTCATGAAAGCCTTCATCTTTAATTAATCGTGATACACCGTAAAGAGCGGCTCCACCTGCTACAGCAGCTCCTGCTACAAGTGCAGCGGGGGCTGCTACAACCATGCCAATACCCGTTACTGCTGTAATAATCGGTATGGAAGCAGTTGTAGTGCCGAAAAGGGCTGCGGCTGCTCCAGCTCCAGCAGCACCTAATGCAGTGGCCCCAAGGCCAGTAAAAACGCTGGTTCTATCACTTGGATTCCTCTCTATCTTTTCAATTGCTTTGATCAGTTGTTCTTTCGTTAGATTTTTCGGGTTAGACATTCTTAAGCCCTAGATATTGCAAGATAGAAACTAAGCAGTAACAACATTGCGAAACACAGTATTGAATACGTCAGCAAGAAGAGCGAAGAATTGCTGAGCAATCTCAACAATGTCTTCCCCCACATTCTGAAACTGCTTATCTAACCTATGTCCTACTACGGCACCAATTGCAGTAATAGTTATTCCTAATACTGCTGCCACTGGAGCTAAGAGCTGTCCTAAAAATGGTATTGAGGTTATTAAACCTGCAATGGCAGACCCAATAACAGCACCAACACCAGCACCCACAACCAGAAAGGGATGAGCTTTGACAAACTCAAGAATTTTGAATAGTACAATTTTTCCGACTGCAAATACTTTGCCTGCAACCTTTTTTGTAAAAGTGATTAGTTCGTGTAAACGACTAACAACTTCTTCTGGTAGTCCAAGCTCTTGAAGTTTTACATATACCTCGCTGCTTGTTACTGACTCGGCTTCTGCATTCCAAAGTGCTAACTTTAAGTTAGCCTGTGCTGAAGAGACCTTGCTATTGCTCATTCCGTACTCGTTGCTAATAGTTATAGAACTTGCACTATAGTCTGACAGAGGTATTTGGATTTAGCCTAGACAGGATTACGTAAACTTACATAATCTTTAAAGTTTAGTTTGCAAAAATTTTTACGCTACGATTGCTGCCCAACCTCACTCACCATCTACTCCGGGCGATCGCTCTACATTTATGCTCTTAAATACTTCTGAATAAACCAACCCTTCATTGCAGTTCCAGCAGAAACGAGCAGAAACAACGCAGGCATAAGACGAGTACCAGAGAAGGTGAATAAAATGCCTGCAAAACCAATTACCCACGATAAAAAACTAATGGCAAACCATTTAAGGTTCAAGTGCTTGGGGTTGAAACTGGCTCTATAGCGATTTCGAATTAAAAAGAATTGAGCTAATCCCAATGGTAGCCCACCTAAAAACGCCAACAACGGTAGGCTAAATATTAGAATAAGTGCTCCTTGGCCGCGCGTGTCAACACCAAGCAGGAGCAGGAATAGATCGTGCAATAGCATTATAAAGCAGCCAACTGCACTAGTTATAAAGAACCATCGATACGCAAATCGTCGCCCTTGGAACTTCCAGAATAAGATTGCTCCTTGTAGAGCTCCCAGTAAAAGCCAATAAGCCAGATAAACTGCAAGCGATCGCCAAATATCAAAATAGGCTGGATACCAGTCCAATTGATAAAATCGGAGTACACTTGCTACTAGGCCCAAGCATGCAGGGCTGGCTAAGCCCCAAAAAACTAAAAATCTATTCATTATTAATTTACATTCTGAATTTCAGGCTGGGAATTTGCACTTAGCATGGTCGCACAATAATCGGCATTAAATGAATAGGCAGAGTTTTTTTATATAAATTTAGGCTCAGTATACAAATCAAAAAATGATTCACGATCGCAACCTCTGTGCCAAAGTTTTTATAATGCGATCGCTGCTATCCAATCTCACTCAACACACACTCTAGGCGATCGCTCTTTAAAGTTCTCATCTCTTTCGTTGAGTATTCTTTAGTCTAGGGATAAGGATCTTTAAAGACCTACTAAATCAACTGAGTCCTTGAACTTTCAGGAGACCAGATCAGAATGGAGAGTCCTGCAAGTCTGCTGAAAACAGAAGTGACGATCGCCTCTAAATTCAATCGCGATCGCATACTTTTGGCCTCAGTGCGTTAGCTCAATGAAGCTGCCTTTTCAGTGTAGTTGCCTTGTAGATAAAGAGTTAATTTTCTAGCATCCGTCTAGAGAAGTACCTAACTGCTTCACATAATGACCCATTTAAGTGTTGGGCGCTACGCTCGCCTAGACCTAAAAACGATCAAGGTCATACAGACAAGGCTGTGTCTTGGGTCTGATTTTTCTGTTGCTCGCTTGTCATAGCGTGGAAGCAATGGCTCAAGCAGTGTGACATCCTGTGGATTAACCACTTGCGGTAGTGCGGATATCTTTTCTAGGATGCTGTTGCCTTTGCTAATGTAGCGAAAGGAGGGAGACATGAGTGCTGAAGAACTGATGCAGAGATATGCAGCGGGAGAAAGAGACTTTAGTGCGATCGCGCTCAGTGAGGCAATACTAGAAGGTGCAGACCTGAGCGGTGTGTTGTTATCTGGAGCATCTTTGGATGGAGCGAATTTACGCCGAGTTAACCTCAGCCATGCCGATCTCAGTGGCGCAGACCTCAACGGCGCAGATTTGACCCAAGCAGACCTGAGCGGTGCAGATTTGAGAGATGCCATTCTTGACGGAGCTACCTTAGAAGGAGCCATTCTAGATGGCGCGAATTTAAGTCAGGCTGATCTAAAAGTTGCCAATATTGTCCAAGCCGACCTCAGCCATGCGCGGCTTAGTCAGGCCAATTTAAGTGGCGCGAATTTAGAGGGAGCCGATTTGAGTGGTGCAGACTTAGCGATCGCCGATCTTCATCAAGCCAACTTGCATCAAGCTGCCTTAGAAGAGGCCAATCTCAGTGGTGCGAATCTGGCAGACACGAACCTAGAAGGCACGATTTTGGAAGGGGGCGACAGCAATTTAGCCACTTAATCAGATGCTCCAGTTGAGGTGGCTTGTTGTCAGAGGGCGATCGCTCGTACGCTAAGGAACGTCCCGCAAGAGCATAGTTTCATGGCCGCTCAAATTCGTGAACTCTATCCCGCGATCGCCCCCTATCGCACCGGAACTCTACAAGTTTCTGATCTCCATACCCTTTATTTCGAGGAATCTGGCAACCCAGAAGGCAAGCCTGTTGTGTTTCTGCATGGCGGGCCAGGAGGCGGCAGTATTGCCCGCTATCGGCAATATTTTGATGCCACCCAGTGGCGAATTGTCGTTTTTGATCAACGCGGATGTGGTCGCAGCACACCTCATGCAGACCTGAGAGAGAATACTACCTGGGAGCTGGTGGAGGATATCGAAAAACTGCGATCGCATTTAGGCATTGAGCAATGGGTTGTCTTTGGTGGCAGTTGGGGCAGTACGCTCTCCTTAGCTTATAGTCAAACCTATCCAGAACGCTGTCTGGGTCTGATTTTGCGTGGTATCTTTATGCTGCGCCAAAAAGAGTTGCAATGGTTTTACCAAGAGGGAGCCAGTTATATCTTTCCAGATGCTTGGGAAGCTTATCTGCAACTCATTCCCCCCGAAGAACGCCATGACTTGATTGCGGCTTATCATCGGCGCTTAACTAGCCCAAATCTACAGGTGCGTTTAGAGGCAGCTCGCGCCTGGTCGGTGTGGGAGGCAAGCACGAGTAAGCTATATCCCGATCCGGATTTGCAAGCGAGATTTGCGGAGTCTGACTTTGCGGATGCCTTTGCCCGGATTGAATGTCATTACTTTGTGAATCGTGGTTTTTTTGAGCCGGAAGACCAACTCCTACAAAATGTTGATCAGATTCGTCATATCCCGGCGGTGATTGTGCAAGGTCGTTATGATGTGGTTTGCCCGATGATCTCAGCTTGGGAATTGCATCAAGCTTGGCCAGAAGCGGAATTTATTGTCGTGTCGGACGCGGGACACTCGATGATGGAGCCCGGAATTCGTACAGCATTATTAGAAGCCACTGACAAATTTGCTGCTCAACCTTAATAAAGGGTGTCAATTCAAGCAGCAAAAAAGTGAATGATAGCTCCAAGCGAACTCAACAGCGATCGCTTAAATTTCTTCATCCGGAAAACTTTGTCTTTTTTTGGTAAAAAATCCGGATTCTTCAATTCTCTCTTGTAAAGATTTTGTGAAGCTTCGGAGAAGTGGAAGAGATTTTTTAGGTTGTCCGTCATTTAGATCGCTGCTGTCATGTAGTCATCCGGGAGAGCACTATGTATCGGACAAAATCGTACGCAGCCTATACAGCCCTCTGTGTAGCTCTAATCTCATCCTTCGCACCGTTGGCTCTGCCAATGTCAGCGATCGCCAATTCAGTTAGACCTCCGGTCAAAGATGGGCCAGGAGGTCGCACTTCCGGCGGTTCTCGGCCTGGAGATTGCTTGGGACGCAACTCTATTACGGCTTTGATTCCAGCTGCCCAGACTAAAAGTCTCACCACCGATCGATATCCCACGCTCTTCTTCCACGTTCCGCCGACGACTGCTAAAACGGCTGAATTTGTTTTGCAGAACGAGAACAAGCAACAGGTGTACAGAACTAAATTACGATTGGCTGCACAACCAGGCATTGCCAGCTTTAAGCTGCCAGCGGTTGTCACATCTGGACTCACAGCAGGTAAAAACTATCGTTGGTTTTTCTCAGTAGTTTGTAATGAAGCGGCACCTGATAAATCGGGCAATCCCTTTGTGATGGGATGGATTAAACATGTAAATCCTAGTCCTGCTTTTGTGCAGCAGTTGCGGCAAGCTAGCCCACGCGATCGCGTCGCTCTCTATAAACAATCGGGGTTCTGGTACGAAGCGTTGAGCACCTTGGCTCAGTTGCGTCGCTCCTATCCTCGGGATGCGGCTTTAGCTGCCGACTGGGCTAATTTATTGGGATCTGCGGGTCTCAATCGCGTGGCTCGCGAACCCTTAGTGCAGTTCTCTGCCCTCGAACCTATTGACATCGCTCAGAAGTAGCCGCAAGTTTAGGGGCTAGGTTCCTCGCTTCTAACAACACGTATGGGCATAGTATTCAGCCATCAAAGTACAACGTTAGTCCTAAATTTTGATCTGAATGCTATGCCTAGTGCAACGTTCATGCCACCAGCTAGCCACGCTCTACCTTGAAGGGTTTAGCATTTGGAGCAAACTTTTATGTTTTTGATATCTCCATTTATGTCTAAAAGCTAAACCCCTACGGATTTCTTAAACTTCTCCCTAGGAAAAACGGGTGCGATCGTGGGGGGCATCAAAATCAATAATGGGGCCTTTCGGAACGATGCCTGTAGGATTCACTTTGGGATGGCTTTTGTAGTAGTGCAGCTTGATGTGATCTAAGTAGCAAGTGGGTTTGACTTCTGGATGCTGATAAATATCTTTGAGGTAGTTCCACAGATTGGGATAGTCTACGATCCGACGCAGATTGCATTTGAAGTGGCTATAGTAAACAGCATCAAACCGCAGCAGTGTGGTGACCATACAAATATCCGCTTCCGTCAGGCGATCGCCACACAGATATCGTTGCTGGCTCAATACTTGCTCCCAATGATCGAGCGCGTCAAACAATTCGGTAACAGCTTCTTCGTAGGCTGACTGTTGAGTGGCAAACCCGGCTCGATACACTCCGTTGTTAATCGGTTGGTAAATAGCATCAATGGTTTGGTCAATTTGCGATCGCAGATCTTCTGGATAGAAGCTTGTCTCCTTTTGGGCGATCGCGCCAAACTCTGTATCCAACATGCGAATGATTTCGCGAGACTCGTTATTGACAATGGCGTTGGTCTGCTTATCCCACAACACAGGCACTGTAACTCGTCCGGTGTAATCGGGTTCTACCTTGAGATAAATCTCGCGCAAATATTTTGCCTGATTCACCGTGTCAGGGATAGAGCCAGGATAATCCGAAAAAAACCAACCTTCTTCTCCCATCACTGGATCAACAGCGGAGAGAGTGATTACAGACTCCAAGCCCTTCAGTTGGCGCATGATAGCGTGCGGTGCGCCCAAGGACAAGCCCAACAAATATAGAGATGATAGCGATCGGGTTCGGCCTTAAATCCACTCGAGCCATCGGCGGTAATTTGGTGGCGGAACGTTGTGGAGGGCCGTAAGAAGCGGCCTTGCGTATCTTCTTGCTCCCGCTCTGTCATCCATTGGCCTTTCACCAACATGCCCAAACCCATGCTGACCTCCTGCTACGTCAATTGCAGTGACTCTAGTTCAAGCCACCTCTGCTTCTCCTTCGATTATGAACCACGGCAAAATTTTTGTTGGGTCTTATCTTGAATTGATGTCGTTAGGAGTGAGAGGCAGTTCTACAGTGAAGCAGGTTTGCCTTGCCGCACTCTCTACCTCAATGCTGCCTCCCAAATATTCGGTAAGTTTTTGCACTAAAGCCAGCCCTAAGCCTGTTCCACCTTGTTTCCAGGGATCTGTGCTGGGCACTCGGTAGAACTTCTCAAAAATGTGAGGTAACTCCGCCGCAGGAATTTCGACCCCAAAGTTAGTCACCTTGAGCTGTATCCGCCCCGACGCTGGATGAGCAGAAACGACAATTTCTTCACCGGGTGGGGTGTACTTACAGGCATTGTTCAACAGTTCTGCCAGAATCCGGGTGAGGCTGGAGGAGTGAGAAAGAATGGGAGGTAGACGAGTGGGTAATTCTAGCCGTAAGCGTTGCTCTCGCCCTCTAGCTCGGTCATAAAAGGGTTGGGCGGCTCCCTGAATCCACTCTTGGAGCTGCACAATTTCTAAAGTTAAAGGTTGACTGCCCACCTCCAAGCGCTGCAAATCCAGCAGGTCATTAATTAAGCTAATCTCTCGATTGCACTCATCCTGCAAAACCTGCAAGTAACGAGCAGTTTTACTAGAGGCTGAGTTCAGACAGTTTTCACGATTCAGGCTCAGTTCCAACATCTGAATTGCCATTTTGATGTTGCAAACGGGAGTTCTCAACTCATGAGAAACAGTGCTGAGAAAGTCATCTTTGAGCCGATTTAGCTTTTCTAGCTCTCGCACTTGCGCCTGAGCTTCTTGATAGAGACGGGCTTGGCGGATGGCGATCGCGCATTGATTCGTCACTTGCTGCACCAAGCGAATCTCTAACTCGCTAAAGGCTTCCTCTCTATCTCGGAACAGCCACAGATCCCCGATCGCGCCTTGGTCATCAAAAATGGGGCAGGCCAACATCGATACCCGATCCCGGCAAGGATTCGGGACGATTTCGCAAAATTGAAAATGCTGTCCTTGCAGGAGTTGGCTGTATAGTTCGGGAAAATCTGCCATTTTTAACACTCGTCCCCAAGATGCAGGGAGCGAGGTGGTGTACTCATAGCAGATCGTGGAGGTTGTATAGTTAGCGTCGTAGAGGGCGGTATCGCAGCAGGCGACTTGCAACACTAGGGCTAGTTCTTGCACCGCAGTTTGCAAGATCTGGCTTTCGTCCAAGCTATCGCGCACCTTATCTGTAATCCGCTTCAGCATGGCCTCAAAGTTGAGCGCTTGCTGCAATTGGGCGGTACGCTCCATCACTTGAGACTCTAGAGCCGAGTTGAGCCGTTGCACTTGCTGGTAGAGTTCCGATTGCTGGATGGCGATCGCCACCTGAGTTGCTAACTCCTCTAGGAAATTTACTTCTTGAGGCAACCACTGCCGAGGCGCAATACAGTGATGAGCAACTAACAAGCCCCACAACTGGTCTCCCTGCATGATGGGCACGACCAAGCTGGCTTTTACTTGCAGAGCCGCCAACATCTGCACATAGCAAGGGTCAACCTCGGCAGCATCTAGATCGGCAATGGCTCTGATTCGAGGGTAGGGGGCAGGGCCGCTAGGCGGGGTAAAACAGCGATCGTGAATCACCCGACCGAGGATAGGTTGGCAACCCTCTGTTACGGATTCCACACTTACGCATCCACTACCATCCGGGTTAAACCGAAAAATAATGGCTCTGTCGGTCTGGAGAAATTGCCGCACTTCTGCCACGGTTGTATCGAGAATTTCTGCTAGATCCAGTGACTGGTGGATGCGTTGAGCAATGAAGCGCATGAGCCGTTCTCGCTCTGTTTGCTTCTGCAAAGCCCGCTCAGCTCGTTTCCGCTCAGTGATGTCCCGTGAGTTGGTAACAATTCCTAGCACTGAGGGGTCAGCGAGCAAATTGGTTCCTGTGGATTGGATAAAGCGCCAAGTTTCATCTTTGTGCTGAAAACGAAACTCAATCGAAAGCGAAGGCAATATGCCTGCAACTAAATCTTGAAAGGCTTGCGCTACGTGTTCCACATCTTCGGGATGAATCAGTTCTAGAGCATTCCTGCCCACTAATTCCTGAGGCGAGTGGCCCATAATTCGCTCCACCGCTGGGCTTTGATAGCGCACCGTGCCATCAGCTTCCAGGATGGCAATAATGTCAGAACTGTTTTGAATCAGCGATCGCCACTTAGCCTCACTCTGAGCTAAGGCTGCTTCTGCTTTTTGGCGCTGAGTAATGTCCCGGAAGCTCCAAACTCGACCGACAATCTGGTTGCCTAAGCGCTGTGGTTTAGAGTAGCGCTCAACCACTCTGCCATCCTGAAATTCAATCAGGTCGTTCACTTCCGCTTCAGGTTGCGTTTGTAAGGCTTGGATCTTTTTTAAGAAGACATTGGGGTCTTTCATTTGAGCGGCCAAGAATTGCAAGCGCTCCTCACCCCGCGAAGCAGCCATCAATTCATCTGAAATTCCCCACATTTCCACCAGTTTGCGGTTGGCACACAGCACTTGACAATCTGCGCCAATGGCCATGATCCCGTCGGCAGTAGACTCCAAGGTGGCACGGAGCAACGCCAAGGATTGCTCTAAGGCTGCCCCTGCTTGCTTATAAGCTGTAACATCATGAACCACCACACACAAAAATGACCAGTAGTGGTTGCTGACGACATGGGCGCTCACTTCCACTTCGATCAACGAGCCATCCTTGCGACGATATTGACGCTCCCCGATGAAATACCGCTTCTGAGTCAGAATGTGTTGGATATTTCGCTCAATGTCCGCGCGATCGTGAGCCACCACATCGTAGAGCGTCAAGGTTGACAGCTCCTCAGCGCTATAACCCAATAAGCTTTGGCAGGCAGCGTTGGTTTCTAACAACCGTTTGGTTTCTACATCGACTAAGAAAATTCCTTCTGCTGCTTGCTCAACTACGGCTCGATAGCGGGCTTCGCTCATTTGCAGCGCAATTTCTGCTTGACGCCGCTCAGTAATATCGAGCATGACGCCCCGCAATTGCACAGGCTGAGCATCTGGTACGACCGTGATCATGTCTCGAAACCAGATGACTCGGCCATCCTGAGCAATCATGCGGTATTCCATCGTGTGGTTGCGTCGAGCTTGAGTTTCTCGTTGGCAAGTTGCCATTACCCAAGCGCGATCGTCTGGATGGATGTGATGGAGCCAAAATTGCGAATCGCTCAGCCACTCAGCCAGCGGATAGCCCAAAATTCGCTCAGCTTTAGGGCTGACAAAGGAGAACTGAAGGCTCTCGGCCTCGCCTTCCCAGACAATCCCTTCGACTGAGTCTACGAGGTGTTGGTATTGCTGCTGCTGCGATCGCTGCAATGCCAATTCTGTCTGTCGCCGCTCTGTAATATCCAGGCCAGTGCCAACGACGTATTCGACTTTGCCTTCTTTACCCACAATGGCTGTGTTAGACCAAGCAATTAAGCGAGCGGAGCCTGCTTTTGTGATCCAATAGTTTTCATACTCGTTGGGAAATAATCCTGACCGTAATTGGCTAAATGCAGCTTTGACACCTGTAATCTCCTCTGGCAAAAGCAGAACATCCCAGAAAGGAATGCCTTTGACTTCTGCAAACGTGTATCCAGTCATTTGCTCACAGGCACGATTGAAGCGAACGATGCGTCCCTGAGGATCTAAAACCACAATTAAGTTAACGACAGTATCAAGCACAGCCGCCACGAAGTTGCGCTCTTGCTGGAGTCCTGCCTCTGCTTGTTTCCACTCAGTAATGTCTTCACACAATAGCCGCACTGTCGTTACGGGTGAATTGCTAGGGCAGCTATCGTTGAGGTTAGTGGTTGGTTCAAGGTTTGGTTGCATAAAAGCGTCTGGTTGCACAAAAGCTTTCACCCATATCACCCTTCCATCCTTACAAACCTGGCGCAATTCCCAGTATTGACACTGAGTCATTTCTGTCTTTGCCCCTGCTTGCAGAGGTATGACATTTTGTAAGTACTCATTTAACTTTATTCGGAGGAAATCTCGGTCATCCGGATGGAACAAAGTAAAAACTGAGTTGCCGATTAGCTCCTGCACGCTGTAACCCAGACATGCTGCTCCCAGCAGGTTCACTGTTGCAATTGTGCCTGTGGCATCTAAATCAAGCTGAATCGAGCTGCTTTGTTGGTAGAACGAGCGATATGGCTGCACTTCCCCGCGAGTCAGGTGTGAACTGGTTGAAAATACTTGATACTTATCACCTAAGTTTGGTGATGGCAACTCATCTGAAGCGGCGGATTTAGCCAAAAACTGGTACCAACGCGGTTGTTGATTAGAAGTCATTAGGTCAACTGACAGATGAGGTGCAGACTGAATGAGGATGCAAGATTAGGGCGACAAGAGCTCACACCAGCCACTCAGTCGGCTAATCAGGTTCACAAGTTGTGGTTGTCAGTCATATCAGTATGCCGAAATCCCGGAATAGCAAGTCCAAGACCTGAGTTTTTATAAAACAGTTTAACGATATTTTCACGGATACCCTATTGTATCTATTCAACTGCCGACCTTGGTTTGCAGTTAATTAAGTTTTGATCGGGGAAAGCAAAGCTGCTGTAAGCTTGCTTGCTCTGGTGGAGTCAGATCCCGCCATTGACCTGGCTCTAGACCGACTAATTGGAGATGGGCGATCGCGACTCGTACCAAGCGTAAAGTTGGGAATCCGACAGCAGCGGTCATGCGCCGCACTTGGCGATTTTTTCCCTCGGTTAAAGTGATCTCCAACCAAGCGGTTGGCACATTTTTACGAAACCGAATGGGTGGCTCGCGAGGCGGCAAGGTAGGTTCTGTGGGCAGCAATTGTACCTGAGCCGGGCGGGTACGATAGCCTTGAATCACGACACCCTGGCGCAACTGGGCCAAAGCCGCTGCATCGGGAACTCGCTCTACCTGTACCCAGTAAGTCCGGGGGTGCTGAAACTGTGGATCGCTTAAACGGTGCTGGAGTTGACCGTGGTTGGTGAGTAACAACAAGCCCTCGCTGTCTCGATCCAATCGGCCTACCGGATAAATCTCTGGCACCGGAATGTAATCTTTTAGCGTTGGCCGAGGTGCTACAGAGCTATTGTCCGTAAATTGCGTTAATACGTCGTACGGCTTGTAGAACAGAAGGTAGCGATAAGGCACGAAAATTAAGCCCAAAACCCAGACCAACTATTGTGCCTGATCATGTACCCGATTATGTGCCCAATCATTTGCCTGCTCAGGCTCGCACTTGTTGCCGTTCTGCTTGCAAAGCTACTTCTACTTTCTGGTATTCTGCCTCCAACTGCGCCAACCATTCATTCTGAATCGCGATCGCCACCTCTGGATTTAGAGATTCTATGGTTTGGCAAATCTGGCAGAGCGTGATGGCACCTAAAGTAGTGCTGGTGATTTTGAGGGTGTGGAGGGCATGCTTCAAGGCTGTGGTGTCTTGGATGGTCCAAGCGGCGGCGATCGCTTGCAAGAGTTTAGGAGTGTCTTCCAAGTAGGTGTCGATCACCTCTTGCAACAAGGCTTCTGCTTCTTCTCCGCCTAATTCGCGGAGTTCCTCTAGGGCTTTTGGATCGATCACGACTGTAGATTCTACGGTTGAGTGATGCGTTTTTAAGCCTGCTTGAGGTGGACAATGGAGTAACGCCTGAACTAATTCTTCGGTCCGAATCGGTTTAGTGATATAGTCGTCCATTCCTGCCCGGAGACAGGCTTCGCGATCGCCTTGCATAGCATTAGCGGTCATGGCGACTAGTCGCGGTCGCTGGCTCGGTGACCATAAGCGACAGATATGCCGAGTCGCCATCAAACCATCCATTTCGGGCATTTGCACATCCATCAGCACGACATCATAGGTTTGACGATGCAGCGCGTCTAGCACTTCCAAGCCATTGCCAGCGACATCGGCGCGATAACCCATTTTTTCGAGCAGACGTAAGGCTACTTTCTGATTCACTACATTGTCCTCAGCCAGTAGGAGGCGGAGGGGATGGCGATCGCCTAATCCGCGATCAAAAGTAGGAGCCGCCTGAGTACCGCTAAGCGGAATTGGTTGCGCTCCCATCACTTGCAAAAGCGCATTGTAAAGCTGCGTTTGTTTTACTGGCTTTGTTAAAAAGGCAGCAAACTTGGCGGCGATCGTCTGAGCGTTACCTTCTGGGCGACCCAAAGATGTAAGCATCACCAACGGTAGGTATTGGCATCCGGGTAGCTTGCGGATTTCTCCTGCCAACGTGACACCATCCATCTCTGGCATCTGCATATCTAAAATGACCAGATCAAATACTTCTTGCCGTAGGCGATCGAGCGTGGCCGCTCCAGACTCAACTGTTTCAGGCAACATCTCCCAAGACTGCGCTTGCAAGGACAAAATCTGGCGATTGGTCGCGTTGTCATCCACAATCAGCAATCGCTTGCCAGCCAACTGATCTGGAGCGGATGCCACTTGGCTGGGAACTAGCTCTGGTACTGCTTGGGCTAAAAAGGTGAAATAGAATGTTGAACCTTGGTTTAACTGAGTTTCTACCCACATGCGCCCCCCCATCATCTGGGTGAGCCGTTGACTGATCACGAGACCTAGCCCAGTGCCACCATATTGGCGCGTGGTAGAAGAGTCTGCTTGGCTGAAGGACTTGAATAAGCGATCGAGGCGATCAGGTGGAATACCAATGCCTGTATCTTTGACCGCAAAGCAGATCTCATATTTTTTGCTGCTGTCTTTTGGTGTCTGTCGCCGATCAATCCGCTGCAATCGTGAATGGGTGGCTACCCCCGCCTTAACCGAAACTACGACTTCTCCAGCGTGAGTAAACTTGACTGCGTTACTCAGCAAATTAACCAAGATCTGCCGAATACGGGTGATGTCGCCGACCAAGTACTGAGGCACTTCTGGATCAATCCAGTACGCTAGCTCTAAATTTTTCTCCGAAGCTCTGGCAGCAAGCAGATCCAGGCACTCTTCAATGCAGGTGCGTAGTTGGAATGGTTGCTCCTCTAGCTCTAACTTGCCTGACTCAATCTTAGAGAAGTCCAGAATGTCGTTAATAATGGTCAGGAGGGCGTCGCCACTGCTACGGATCGTTTCCACAAAGTCCCGCTGCTGCTCGGTCAATGGTGTATCCAGCAACAACCCTGTCATCCCAATCACGGCATTCATTGGTGTCCGAATTTCGTGGCTCATCGTTGCCAGAAACTCACTTCTTGCTTTTAGCAAGGAGTTAACCCTGAGGCGATCGTGCAGGACGACCGCTCCTGTGGTTACCGTAGCTAGGACCAAAGGAGCCGCTACTGGCACCCAGTAACCTGCTTCAAACAGTAGCAGGCTGACCATACCCCAGCTCAAACAAGCACCGATCCAGATGCCAATTTGCTGACTGGTATTCCCACGACTCAGGATCCAACTGAGGCCAGGTCCAGCAACTAGTAACAACCAACTCCAGTCTTGAGTTGGACGGTGTAGCCAATTTTGCTGCAAAAGATTACTGATCACAGCAGCGTGGAGATGGACACCACTAGCAGAGGGATTGCGATTGAAGGGCGTAGGCAGGGGATCAAAGCCGATCGCAGTCATGCCGACTAAGACAATTTTGCCCTGGAAAGCCGTGTCAGGCACTTGTCCCGCTAAGACGGCTGCATAGGAGTAGTGTTTGAGGCCACGCACTGAACCAGGCCAATTGACCCAAAGTGGTTGGTCTAAAGGTGGGAGGCGGACAGGTTCCTGAACTAAGGAATATACTTGCACCGTCGCTAAACTCAGAGCTAGCACTCCTCTGACTTGGGGTTTAATACTGCGAGTGACACCGTCGGCATCTTCTTGTTTGAGTACATGGCCGACATCAAGTGCAGCAGTCTTTAAAGGGGGACTAATGTGCAAGAGAGCGCCAAGATAGTCCCATCCTTGGGCTAACAAAACTTGGCCTTGTTCCTGCATTGCGGCTGCTAATTGGACATCTTGTGGGCTGGGTTCTGACAAAACTACGTCAAAGGCGATCGCGCTGGGTTCGGCTTTCGTTAATCGCTGCAATAACTGCGTGTGGTACTGGCGAGGCCAAGGAAAGAGACCAAATTTTTTGATGCTAGGTTCATCGATCGCGACGATGACCACGCGCTCATCCCAGGCTTGGTCCCCCCGCAAGCGAAATAACAACCGATAGGATAATTGCTCTAAAGGCTGCCAAGCTCCTACTTCTAGTAGACCAACCACAATGAGAGCAGTGATGCCACCAGGTAACAGTCGCAACCCCCATTCACGGAACTGCCAATTCATAAATTTGCTGTTTCCCCAAGGGAGTTCTGACTACGGCCCGAATCCGGCGCTCTCGCGGCAGTGCAACTCTGACATCAAACTGACCTTCGCGATCGAGGCTCAGGGGTTGATCATTCACTAATACCAGATTAACAACATCCACCTGACCAGCAATTTGAGCTTGGTTGTTGCCAACGGCCTCTAGAACTTGGAGTTGCAACCGCGTGTCTTCCCGTAAGGGCGTTGGGGGTAAGGGGGCTTCTCCAGGGATGACTAAACTTTGAAACCCAGCTTGGATCGGCACGCTGGCTCCTTGAGCGATCGCTGCGACTTTACCTTCTAAGGTGGCAACCCCAGTTTTACCATCTGGCTGCACACTCACCCCGAATTCCGTGCCACGAACTGCGCTTAAACCAGCGGGAGAAAGGATTTCTAGGCGGGACGCTGGATTGGTAAACTTTCTCACTTGGAGGCGGGCTTGTCCTCCAGTCACTTGCAGCTTGGTGACTTGTCCGCCAGTCGCTAGCCGATCTAGCTGTAGTACGCGGATGTTTGTATTTTCTGCAACTTTAATGAAACCAATGCCAGTATCTACGGCTAAAACTGCACTAGACTTCGCGCCCGTTTGAATACCCTCTCCTACCGCTTGAATGCGACTGCCATTGCGAGCGGGTTGAGATTTTTGGCCTTGGTAGAGGCTGACTGTCCCTTGAATCTGCCGCACCTCCAACCAACGATTCACCCGCACCTTTAAGGATTGGGCGATCGCCAAGTCAGCAATGGTCAGCAGGCTAATTCCTAATACGAATAGGAGAAGTAATTGCACCCAAGTCCGTTTCAAAGCCAGTTCCTCAGTGTTCAGCTTATTGACGTGATTGACGACGTAGACACAAGCAATGGTCCCACAGGCTGTCTAGGTTAGTAATACGCTCAGGCTGGTATAGCTCAATTTCGCGAGTGCAGAAGTGAGGACTAACCATCTTTTAATCATGCCCAGTCGTTACCGTACGGCTACATTTAAGCTGTTATATTCTTTACCTAATCTGTAAAGAAATACATACATCAAGCGTTTGGATGGAATGTTTTGGTTGGGCGATCGCTACCGATGCTTAATCAATCCTGACCCGGAAGCGCACAAAGCCAAAGTTCTGGCCAGGGGTATTAGAGATTTCTCCTAAGTTGACAATGACAGAGCCGTTGGTATTGCCCTGCGCATTAGCCGGGCAAGCATTGCCATTGGGTAAAGGCGCTAAAGGCGTAAAGAAATTTCCCTCATCGGTGTCAGCACTATTCGTCAGCGATTTCTCGGCGCTGGCTCGGTTCAGCTGTAACCCACTACCTGTACCAAAGCGATCGCGGGCAAAGGTGGTTCTGGCAGGAATGGGATCGCAGAGGCTGGCAGCGGTTGCAGGAGCTGTGCCATCAGACAGGAAGTAAAGCGTATATTCAACTGAATCTCCACTGCGTAAAGACAGCGAAGTTGGTAGATTGACCTCGCCAACCGGAGACAGTTGAGTCCAGCCAGGAGCCGTATCGGTGGTATCAGCAGGATCATCCACAAAGCGATCGAATGTTTGAGTTCTGCCTCCTTGTTCTACGGCTGTAATTCGTTTGAGTAAGCGCAGTTGGGGCTCTCCTACAGGAAGTGGTTCTGGCTGAACGGGGGTTGGTTGGTCTTCATCAGGATTAGTATCACCGTTGGGGTCAGGGTTGGTGCCATTGGTAGATTGATCCGTAATTATCGTTCCTCCTGGGCTAGTACCCCTACCTGTGACCGTATTGCTAAAGGGGCCAGGCTGACCATTCGTTGTCACCTGAACGCTAAAGGTAACCGTGGCAGTTTGTCCCACCGCTAAATTAGTAGTGCCCGCTAAAAGATTGGAGTCACTGTTGCCGTTAAAAGCAGAGTTAACCGCTAGAGTGGGGCTGGTGGGAGCCGCAGCAATGGTGAAGGTAGTGGGAGGCCCAAACGTGCTGGTGAGGTTTTCGACGAGTTGCAGATTATTGATGGGGACATTGCCCAGGTTGCTGACGGTGACGGTGTAAGGCACAGTAAACACGCCGTTACCGCTGTTAGCCACTGCGCCTGCTTGTTTCGCAACACCAAGCTTGGGAGTTTCGCCAAAGCTAACCACAGTTGGTTGTCTTTCCTCGGGGATGGTATCACCATTGGGGTCAGGATTTGTGCCATTGGTGGATTCATCTTGAGCTGGTATCCCTCCTGGCCCAGTACCGGTGCCTACAACTGTGTTGTTGAAAGGACCTAGCTGACCATTCGCTGTAACCTGAACACTAAAAGTCACGGTAGCACTCTGCCCAACTGCCAAAGTTTGATTGGCAGCTAAGAGATTGGAGTCACTGTTGCCGTTAAAAGCAGGGTTGACTGCCAAGGTAGAACTCGTTGGGGCAGCGGCAACCGTGAAAGTGCTAGGAGGTCCAAATGTTTCCGTCAGGTTCTCGGCTAATAGCAGACTATTGATTGGTACATTGCCCAGGTTACTGACTGTGACGGTATAGGGAACGGTGAAAACCCCATTGCCATTGTCAACTACTGTCCCTGCTTGCTTAGCAACGCCAAGCTTTGGTGCGGCAATAAGAGTCACTGGAGTTGGGTCATTTTCTCCGGGCTCATTTGGGATACCATTGCCATTCGGGTCAGGGTTGGTGCCTGCATCAGACGTATCTTGCACAGTGGTGTTGCCTGCATTCCCAGTGGCGATCGCGCTGTTGTTGAAAGGACCCAATCCTTGGGGACCTGCTCCGGGCGTGATAGTGACATTAAATGTAATTGTGGCAGTGTCACCGGGTTGCCCAGTGGCGGCTAACGTATTGCCAGGCGCGAGAATGTTGCGATCGCTACTGCCATTAAAGTTGGGGTTGACGTTTAATGTTGGGCTTTGTGCTCCAGAAACGACAAAGCCAGCCGCGTTGGCAAAAGTTGTAGCTAGGTCGTCTGTAACTTGCAAATTGGTAATAGCATCGGTTCCATAGTTACGGACGGTGAGGCTGTAGGGCACGGTAAAAGTGCCATCGGGATTGCTAACCGCTGTGCCCGCTGCTTTGGCTATGCCGATGTTCGGGAGGCACTGTCGCAGCCCGATCGCGGTATGACCGAAATCATCCCCGTTCACGGTATTGGCGCGATCGACGATCGCCAGAGTGATGCTAGTATCCGTCGGCAGCGTCGTAAACGAGAATTGCACAGGCAGCCATTCACCCCCTAACCCATTAGGCACGCTGCGAGGCACAGAAATTTGCGGACCCAGGTCAGAGGCAGTGTTCCCCCGTTTAATCTGTAATTGAATTTGTGGATTAGCTGCTTCGGCGTTAGCGGTAGCGCTCAGTAGATTATCAAAGTAGGCAATAAAGTTATAGGTCGTGTTGGGAGTAACCGTTACTGTTTGCTGCCAAATAGTCGGATTTATGAATTGTCCCCGTCCCGGTGTACGTTCGATACGGTTTCCCTGTAAATCTTCGTTGGGATTGGAATAAAGAAATGTGTTGGATGGTGGTGCACCATTCTCAGGGTCGCCTGGAAAAACCGGAGTTGTTTGCCTACTGACTACAACGCCATTGGCATAGATAACTGGCCCAGTCTGAATGGAGATGCCGCCTAGTGGCCCCCTTGGTCCCAAAGGACCATTCACTCCTCGGTCGTCGGGATAAACCGCATCGCCTCGATAGGGCAAATCACTCGTAAAGCCTGCGGCGGGGTTAATGTTTGGCTCAGAGCCCCCGCCTAGGATGTTGTAGTTACCATTAAAAACTAAGTTGTCAGAACTCAGAATGGTACCGGCTGGACATTTGGATCCAAGGGAAGTTGCTTGGGCGGAAGCTTTTTCTGTAAAAGGTTCGAGACTAGTTACAACGAAAGGAATGACGAGGGCTACACGAGTTAGGCGACGCAGTGCGGGTACGGCAGACATAGCTAAATTAATTCACTCCTCTGACTGGTTGCTGGCGGTGCTATGGGTTGGTGTTTGGCATGGGCGCAACGGGAGCCAAGGCTGTCGGGTTCACTTGGGATTCCTGTTGCTGACGGGGAGTAGTTTTTTGCAGACCAAAGCCATCAAACAGTTCATTTAGTTTTAGGTTTAAGCCCAAGTACAGGCCACCGCGAGAGCGATCGCCGTTGAAGTCGCGATCGTCTACATCACCGAAACTATACCCAGCGGCCAGTCGTAGATTTGGGGTGAGATAGTAGCCTGCTTCCACCACCCAACCCAGTTCGCTGTAGTCGGTGGCAGGCTGAGTGAGCCAACGGACTTCTCCAACTACATCCATGCGGTAGCCCAAACGGTAAGTGGTGCGTAGTTGCGCCAAAGAAATGGTGTTGGTGTTGGATAAGTCTTGGGCGCGGTAGGAGGTGCTGTTTCGCAGTGCGTACTTGCCGTAAAACTCCCAGCGCCAATCAGGAGCGTAAATAGCTTCTGCGGCGAATAAGTGATCAGTGGCATCATCATCGCGTCGCCCAAACAAAAATGTTTCGGGCGAGGTAGCAGGGTTGAGGCGGTATTCGTAGCGCAGCAGGGCATTAAAGCGATCGCTACGAGGATCGCGGTAGGCCAAACCAAGCTTGAGATTGGCTGTATCTCCCAAAACTGCTAAAAGTTGATTGGAAGCACTCGCTTGCTGGTAACGAGCCAAGGCTGTAAGAGCAGGGGAAACTTTCCCGGCGGCAGCGGCGGAAATCACCGTATTGCTTCCGGCTGACGAGGTGCGATGCTCAAAGCGGGCGCTGGCTTTGAGATTGGGGTTGTCGGTGTATTCCAGTCCCACACCATAACTATCACCAGAGAGCAACCCTAATGCCGCCGCACCCTGACCTGTAGCAAAGGGTTGGGCAAAGCGTTCTCCGGCGGCAGTACGTCCAAACAAATTGCTAAAGATATGTTCATAGCTCAAGTTCAGACGCAAGCCAGGAGCGATCGCCCAGCGGTGATTCAAGCCAACTGCGCCTTGTCCGGTGAAGCCATTGAAGCCGTTTAGAACCGAATAGCGTCCAGTGATGCTGGTATTTTCGGAGAAGTAATGCTCCAAAATCGTATCGAGACTAGTAATGGAGGTATCTCCTAGCAAGCCACCGGAGGAGAATTGATGCGCTAAGCGAACTGTCACACCCGGATAAGCCGCCCAATCTAAGCCGAAGGTGGTGCGATCGGGATAAAGGGGGTCAATGTCGCCTAGATTCAGTTCATTTTGGGCCTTGAAAGTCAGGCTTTCCGTTAAGGGCAGACCGAAGCGAGAGACCAGTTGGCTAGCGTCACCCTCAAAAAGGTCGGGGGTAGCGCGGTCTTCGCGATCGCGGTTCAGCCATTCCAGACTTAAATCTGCTGAGCCGAGCTTTTGCTGAATACCTGCACTGAAAGTGGTTAAGGTATTGTTGACGGCGCTCCCTGGAATTGGCTCAGGCGCAGGGTTAAACAAATCTGGAATGGTCGTGCGTACCAGCGGCGCAATCCCGTAGTTAGTCTCGCGATCGAACAAGAAGCTGAGTTTTGTGGTCTCACTCAAGGCTGTGGCTAATGCCGCACCGTAGCGGGTTTGTCCCGGCGTGAAACTCACCGTGGCGTTGTTATTGAAGCCTTCATCTACCGAGCGGTAGTAAGCTTGACCTGCGATCGCGGAGGTAATCTTACCGGAGAGTTCTAGGCGATAGGCCGAACCTGTGAGGTTGCCGCGAAATAGCGAGTCATAACTAGAGCGCGCCACCTCACCCACCAGTTGCCCATCAGTGCCGAGGGGAAAGAAGAAATCCAGGCCGTACAGTTCAAAGTCCTGTGCCCCTTGGTCTTCACGTAGATAGCTAAACCCTGTCCAACTTTCGCGATCGAACTCACGGGAAAAGTTGTACTGGAGTCGTCCGGCGTAGAGATTGGTATCGCCGTCGCCAGCGGTTTCGTGCTGGTAGGTGACAACAATGCGACGAACTAAGCTTTGGCCTAGCGGGTTCAGCTCCACCGCCAAAATCGGACGACGGAATATCAAAGAGCCGCGATCGTAGTCAATTTCGTAATCAGGGCCGCGATTTAGAGATTTGCGCTCTAGGACGGTGCCCGGACGATTAATTTCTTCAGTTTCGAGAAAAACGTTTTCGCTACCAGGGATGACTAAGCGACGAGACAAGAAGTAGTAACCACTGGTCCCATCTGGCACCAAAGTATCTCGCTGAAACCCTTGAATGTTGTTGCCATACAACAGCGTGGCTTGCAGATTGCCCAGGTTGTAGTTGCCCTTAAAACCATGTAACTGCCGATTTGTCGCGGTGAACAACTGCGAAGTTCGAGCAAACTCTAGGGTGTTGTAGTCGCCCCACATGCCGTAGTCTGGCTCTGCTCCTGCCACGGGAGACGTACGCTCAAAGCGGAGATACACACTATCGGTAGAAGGTGTGAGATAAGTCGAGGTAGAACTGTCACCGTAAACTGGATAGTTCTGCTCACAAAACTGGATATCCCGGAAGAGCCGATTAGTGCCATCGCAAGTTTCGTTCAGCGATCGCTGGCTATTATAAGCTCCGGTAAACAACCACTCCCCGACTGCACCAATGCCAAACACCGCCGCATTCACATCAACGCGGGTGTCGTCATCAAGCAGTTCTGGATCTAAAAAGTCGCGAAAACTGTCATAAAAGTCGGTGCCCCCTGGCCCAATTCGCAGATTGACCGAACCCGTGACCAACGAGGGACGCAAGTTCGTAATGAACTCAACTTGGGTATAGGCTTCAACTGCTTCTGGTTGCCAAGTAGAAGTAACAAGCCCTCCAGTCGGTTGCAGTAAAGCTTCGTTTTCTGGCGATCGCTCCGACTCCTCTTCTAGGTCTACAGCCGCTCGAACTCTCACTTTCTGGGCTTCTAGCGTTGATTGCAGTTGAGCGGTAAACTGCCCTTGCTGCACCACAACCTGAAAACCAGGGCGATCGCGGTCTTGATCGGCTCCGACAAACTGACCTGCGCTAGCCGTGAGCGTGGCGATCGCGTTGATCGGAAGTAATTCGCCTTGCTCATTTAAGAGGCGACCTTGCAGCGTCACGATAGAACGACCATCAGCAATCACACGAGGGTCATCAACCGAAGCGATTTCTAGGCGAATCGCGCTGGTTTTGTCAGAGCTAACTGCTGGCAGAGTGGGGACTGTAGCGTCAGGGGAGCTGTTGGCTGGACTCGTTGGGCCGTTACTAGCTGGGTTTTCTGATGCCTCAGGACTTTGGGATTCTAAGGGATTTTGAGTCGTCTGCGCGGTGAGTGACGGTAACTCCCCGCTAGGTACAGGAGCAATCAAACCTGAGGGCTTAGCGTCACCGATGTTTGAGCTAGGTTCGCTTTGAAACTCTGCTAATTCAGAAGAATTCGCGATCGCAAAACCAGTTTTGTCCGGATCAAACTGGCTCGAGTCTGTAGAGATAAATGAAACTCCAGCAGGCTGCCCTAGAGGCTCTGGTAGCTGTAAGGATTGAGATTGTATTGAGGGCTGAAGCACCTCAGTGCCGTGCACAGGAGCCGTGATTCCCAGCGCCCCTACAGCAGTGGTCAATAAACTTAGACGAATGATCGCCTTGCTCGAAAGAGCTGTCCCTCTCATATATTTGGTCCGCCAATAGTAGAGCGAATCGCTAAAAATGCTGCTCCTAAAACCCAGAGCCGAGCATGAAATGAAGGAACACCCGATGGCAATCAGCAAAAACAGTTAAGCAGTCTAGCTAAGACAGCGCTCCTGTTCCAGTACATCTACTGAGAGATGCAGCAAGGGCAATAGACTATCAGTCTCTGTGTACTGCTGTCAAACCTTGTAAGGGTTTGCTCCGCAACTGGGCTGCGAAAGATTTAGGCAAAACTTGGCTACCGAGTGGATTGTTCGCCAAAGGCTGGAGTGACCGCAAAATTCATGCGAGCTAAGCCACCGGGTGACAAGCGAACCAGCCGAGATTGGCTATTGGCCTCAATTCGGTAAAGATTGGGCGCGAGCGTATAGCCTGGTAAGCTGCTCAAATCAATGGCTCCGGTGCGGTTGCCAGCGATCACATTAGCGACTGAAAATAAGCCGTTTGGGTCGGTGACAATGCGATTGCCATCATCCATAAAAACGACCGCATTGGGAACTCCTGGTTCTCCTGGTTGCTGTTCGCCGTCAAAGTTTTTATCCACAAAGACTCGTCCCAGAATCGTGCCGCAATCGGACAGGATACCAGGGCGAATCCTGACCAGGAAACTGGCAGTGTTGCTCCGGATCTCACGGGTACCCGTGTTGCCGCTCGCGGAAGCTAGGTTACGACCGCTGCCTCGAATCGCGTCAGGGGTCAAGACCACTGAGTAGGTGAGGTTAAGAGTTTGCTGGGGCGCGAGACCATTGGGAACGGCGATCGCGATGGTGCGATTGTTGGTGGTTGGTTCTGGCAGAGCGACTGGGGTCGAAGTTGTGCCGCTGCCCACTGTGCCTTGCAGAGACTTACCCACGAATTGCATACCCAGTGGCAACACGTCCTGCACAACTAAATTGTTAACAGCGGCTGTACCTGTATTGCGAACTAGCAAACGGTAGGTGACAGTGTCTCCGGGTTCGGCAGCAGAGCGATCGCCTGTTTTCACCACTTCTAGATCTGCGACATCCGTTACAGCGGTGAACGTCGTGGGATTGGACGGCACCGTTCTAGGCGTGTCGCTATTGGGCGCTCTGAAGATAACAGAACCTGTGTTAGAAATTTGTAGCGTTTCCTGAGTCACGCCTGGTAGAACCTGAAGTAGCGCTACTCCGGGTAGAAGCATGGTCAAAAGCCAATGCCTGTGTTGCCACAGCGGTATCAACCCTTTCATTCGATTTGTTCTAACTCGTAGATGTTGAAGTGATTTCCCTAGCAGAGTCCCTGATGGCGGGAAGGCGATCGCTACAAATCTCCTCAACCTACCGCAAGATCACAGTAGGTGCAAGCTAGCGCCTCTCTGAGGTCACACTTACCTCCGATCGCTCGCCAAATTAAGGGTTCTGAAGTTATTACTTCTCTAATCAGAACTAATGACTATCTTTAAGCTTCGACAAAATTCCTCAATGGCTCGCAAACCTTGAGCGGGAGTGCCATCGGCTAAACGCTTGACGAAGGCGCTACCGACAATTACTGCATCTGCGCCCCAATCCATGACTTGCCGCGCATGTTCTGGCTGGGAAATCCCAAATCCCACGCCAATCGGTTTGTCGGTAATGGTGCGCAAATCCATCAAGATGTCTTGGGCGCGAGACTCCAGTTCGGTGCGAATTCCGGTCACACCTGTGACGCTCACCAGATAAATAAAGCCTTGAGCTTGTCGCGCGATCGCCTCAATCCGCTCTCTAGGGCTAGTGGGAGCCACCAACAACACCACCTCAACTCTTAGATTGGCTGCTGTTTGAATCAGTGTCTCCGATTCTTCTAAGGGTAAATCTGGCACCACCAAGCCTTTGACCCCAGCATCCGCAATCTGCTTGAGGAAGTTCTCGATACCTTGGTTCAGGATCGGGTTGTAATAAGTAAACAAAACGATCGGCGATCGCAGTTCTGGGCTGACTTGCCGCACCATTTCCAAGACAGCCTCTAGCCGCGTGCCTCGCTGTAAGGCGCGAGTTGCAGCCGCTTGGATGACAGGCCCATCTGCCAGAGGGTCAGAATAGGGCACGCCCAACTCAATTAAGTCGGCACCGCTGCGGTCTAAGACCCGGAGCGCTTCCGCCGTTGTGGCTAAATCAGGGTCTCCGGCTGTGATGAAGGGGATCAGAGCACATTGACCGCGATCGCGGAGGGATTCAAAACACTGAGAAACCGAAGTCATCCGAATAAATCTGCTTACAGGTTAACCAACTATCAAAACTAGCTGATTTTAGGTAAGTTACCTAATTTGATCAGCCAGTAAGTTTCCCAGCGCCTGTGAGGGTTTAGATCTGCGTTTGGGCTGAATCCTGAGCTGAGGATTGCTGTTCTTGCTCAATCTCTGCCTGGATTTGCGCCAATTCTTCTGGAGTCAGTTCTTCCAAGCGCTTCTGCAAGACTGCTTCTCGATAGTCCTTGACCTGCTGATTGAACGTCATCTTGTGCGTCAGTGCTCTTGACAGATAAGTCAGCAACCAACCCACCAGTCCAGCCACCAGCACTGCTTGGCTCCAAATGCCTGCCTCTACACTATCTAGCCCGATGAACTGTAGTAACAAGTACACCAGGCCACCCGCCACAAAAATGGCTAAACCAATCCCAAGAACGTCAATGCGCCGCATCTATGCCTGCCAATAAAAACCCATTTATGCTTCAATCTGCCGCTTCTGGGGCCGAAAGTTGAGGAACGGCGCTAAAACCAAAAGGCCAGGAAAGAAGAAGAAAACTAGAAAGTACATAAAAGCCCGCTCAAAAGAGCTTGCGACATGCCAGCGTTTTTGCAGGTAAAAGAACAAAGCTAACGGGACAACAACCAAGTAAGCGCCGCCTAAAGCTGCGTACAAAGACAAAGTCAGGATGGAGTCCGGAGAAAGTGCACTCAACATAGAGGTTGGAAGCTACTAAACAATAGGGGTCTCGCTAGTCGTCTCAGCTAGTTACCTGACTGAGTGGTGTCAGCTCAACGAAAGCTGCTTGCAATCTTTTTCATTATCCTACGTGGATTTGACGTTTGCTGTCGATCTCGTGGCTGATCTGACTGTTGAGATGGTTTGGCGATCGCCTCATGGTTAGTCCGAGTTAGTCCGACGAGTTATGAGCGGTGCGATCGCTCTAACCACCCGTAATTGGAGAAACTTCTGCAATTTTGCTCGTAAATCTTGCATAAATTCCCCATTTGATGTCCAATGAACAAGGTGCCCTGCAAAAACAATTGCAAGTCTGCTGAGGTGGAACATGCTATCCACAAAACTTAGCAGTGCTTTACTGACTTTCAGTGAGCTAAAGGCGCATTAAACGGGGGTGTGGCGGAATGGCAGACGCTACGGACTTAAAAAATTGAGCCTTATCAGAGAAATTTGATAAGTGGATGCTCTCAAACTCAGGGAAACCTAAATCTAGCCGTGATTACGGTAGACATGGCAATCCTGAGCCAAGCCGATTAAATTGCAATGAGCGGCAACTTAACCTTGTTCTCATCTGTCAAATCTAATCGGAAGGTGCAGAGGCCCGACGGGAGCTACCCTAACGTTAAGTCGAGGGTAAAGGGAGGGTCCAATTCTCAAAGCCAATCTCTGTAGAAACTTAGTTTTTATAGAAGGTAGTAGTGAAAACTACAGGAGAATGAAAATCCGTTGACCGCAAGGTCGTGAGGGTTCAAGTCCCTCCACCCCCATCAAAACAAACCCCATCAAAACAAGTTGTTATTCGTGGCCAAGCAGCTACGGCTGCTAGAGCGAACTTAGCAGTTTCACCGAACTACGAATTTAAGTGTTCCACTTTTTTGCAGGTGAATTGTAAAGTCGCGATCGCCCTGGAAGAATGGGCTGACCTGCCCGTAATTCTGGCGGCTTACAGGCATTCGTTGGTATCCTTTAAGCCCTAGAAGCTACACCTAAAGTCAGTTAGGCTGAACGTACTGCACTTAGTCCGAAGGGGTGAACTACTTTCAGCAGGCTCTCCTTTATCATGGCTAATGAATTAAATAACTTTACCTCTACTGACAACTGGCTGTTCTAAAAAACACATCATCCAGAGTGAAGCGGGTAGACTGGATTGATAGGGGCTTCACTGCTGACAACTCAAGAGCCACTTTTTTAGGCTCAAACTTACAGGTTGCACTACTTTGGCGGAAATAATGGGCAAACAAAAGACTTTAGAGTAAGCTGATATCTTCTTATACAAGGTGCCAATAGTGCACTCTTAGCAACTATCCTTCACCTCGAATCGTATTTGAGTTCTGTAATAATGACTGGGGACGTTTTGACAAGCGATCGCCACAATGACTCTTCTGCCAAGCTTCATAAATCCAAGCGCAGCACGCAACAAGCTCAGGAAGTTTTGTTCAGCTTTTTGCTGGAAATTGTCAATGCGCGGTCCCCGGAAGATGTTCTTCTAGAATTTCAGCGTCTCTTTATTCATCACGCCGATTCTAGTAGCTCTGCGGTGGTTCCGGCTTTATACGAAATTGTTTTTGCCAATAACGAAGAAGAGTTTAGGAATACTCTAAAGCGCTCTTGCTACATTCTGGTTAATAACTGGGGTACGAAGCGACAGCACAAAGCAATTCAAGATTTAATTCAACTTTTTTCTGATCCGTCCATTACTCGACACACAGTTTCTCCAACTTTAAAACGGTTGAGAACCTGGACTTTAAACTTTGTTAATAGCCAAGATTTTGAAGAGCTTAAGTTATTTGTCTCTCGGTATGATGAGCAGAACAGCCACTGGACGCAAAGATATACTGCGTTTCTGCTAGTACCTCAATTTGTTGACCTAAAAAATCCTATTGAGCAACGAGAAGCAGCCAGAGCGCTTTCTAGGCAGTTAAAGGACCGCTTTAAGTTTGACTTGGCGATGTATATCGCTAGATCGCAGTCATCTACTTTAGGCAGTAAAGCTCCCAAAAATCCCACCGCTTTAGGGGATGAAGTAATCCGCTTGACGAAAGCGATTGTTGCTAGGCGAGGCCCTTTTAATTATGCCAATGTGGCTAACATCTTTCTCAAGCAAACTCAACAATCAACTTATAAAGAATTTAAGGCTAGCTTACAAGAGTATTTAGCTTTTGCAGTTGAGAATCAAGACTTTGTGGATACGCTACGAAAAAGGCTATCTGAGAAGTTTGATTCTCTTTATGAAAACTATCACGATGAAGTTTTAAGCAGCGCGCTCTTGCTCAGAACTTGTAATCGAGTCATTGAATATTTAACAATTGAACAAAAAGGAGAACCCTCTCCCCTATTTGCCTTGTTACTATCTCAGGGGAATCCTCTCACATTAGTCATTGTCTTACTGAAGTTAATTTTGATTTGTAGTCATGCTCGGACTCACTTAGAAGCTTGTATTGCTGAGTTGGTGCGTTACTACGAAGGTTTCTCGGAAGAAGAGTGCCAGTGGGTGATTACTTTCATGGAAGTATTTAATATCACTTTTGCTATTTATGCCGAGAATGTTGAGTACAACCTGATTAAAATGAACCATAAAAAGCAAGATACCTATGAAATATCTCACACCGATTTAGACACTTACAAAATTTTTTCCCAGCTCAAGAGTGACAACTCTTTAGAACTAGCTGCTGAGCTTGAGTTCCTGCCCGAAGCATCGGAAATTGAAAGCAATAAACTCGACTTGCAAGACGGAAAGTAGAGCGCAGCCTTGAATTGACTTTAGTTCAGACTATTAATTGTTTCTATTTCTGAGGAGTGCTTAACCAAGCAAGCCCAGCGCCAATAGACTCAGCCAGAATGCTAATCAGGCGATACAAGGCAACTACGCTCAAAAGCAAACCTGGAGAAAATTGCCGCCCTAATAAAGCGATCGCCGTGGCTTCAAAAACCCCAATTCCTCCAGGGGCTCCGGGCACGACCAACCCTAATAGCCAAGCTAGAGCAAAGGCGCTGAAGAGGGGAGGAATTTGGCTGGTATTCAAAGGACTAATGGCGAGGAAAGTCAGAAGGAAACCAGCGCCTCGGATGCCCACAAAGCCCATCTCTCCTAGTAAAGGTCGGATGGGGTAGCGAGCGATGCGAAGGCTGGAGGAATTGTCAGGAGCATCAGTCGCCTTACCCTTCAAGCGGCTGAGTAATTGAATGCCAAAATTGAGAATTTTAGGATGAACACTCGCCAGCACTACTAATAAGCTGACAATCTGCCAACCCCAACTAGCGCTGCGATTCCCGACCAGAGCAATTAGTAAGGCTGCCGCTGCCATTAATAGAGGTTCTAGTAAAACGCTTAAAGTGGCTGCACCCAGCGAAATACCTACAGCGGTAGCGGCTTGAGTGCGTCCATAAAAGTGCCAGATGTTGCCTGGAAGATATTTGGCAATGTTGGTTCTGAGGTAGACCGCTACTGCCCAGAAGCCGCTGACGGGTTGGTTGAGTTCCTGCAAAATCCAACCCCAAACCCAACCTGACCAAACATGGGCAATCAACGTCACGCCCAGCGCGATCGCCAAATAAAGCCAACCTGTTGCTTCTAGGCGAATGGCAACCACGTCCTCCCAATGATCTTTTAGCGCTTTTGCTAAAAAAATCAGGGTGCCACCCAGGACAACCCATCGTAGATAAGGCTTGAGGCGGGCACCAATTTGCTTCATGATGTATGACTTGGGTGGAGAGGGGCGATCGCCAGATACTGCTAAATGCAATCAGCCATATCTTAATCGTTGCTCCCCTGCCTAGTCACCTTCATCTCTTGCATTTCTTCCCTCATCCTTCTCTTGGATTTCCGATAAATCATAAATTAATCAGTTCTTCAGCGATCGAGGGATGTAGACCCATCGTTTGATTGAGTTGGGGTTTCGTGACACCCAGTCGCATGGCGATCGCTAGGCATTGAATAATTTCGGTCGCATGTTCACCGATTAGATGCGCTCCCACCACCCGTTGGGATTGAGCTTCAACCACTAATTTCAATAACCCTGGTTCATGGCGGGGAGTCAACTTTTGCGAGAGAGGCCGAATCTCGCTTCGGTAGCACTGCACCGCTTCACCGAATTGCACACGTGCCTCAGCCTCGCTGAGACCTACCGTTGCCGCTTCAGGCTGAAAACCTACTGAAACCGGAATTAAGTTGTAATCGACTGCGTGGGGTTGGGGGCCAAATTCCGTATCTGCCATGGCTCGACCAGAGGCGATCGCCACGGGTGTGAGGCTAGTGCGAGAGGTACAATCTCCGATCGCGAAAATATTGGGTTGGGTCGTGCGGCTATATTCATCCGCCGCGACCGTGCCTTGAGCTGTAAGCTGAACTCCAGCTTTTTCTAGCCTCAAACCTTGAGTTTTGGGGTGGCGCTGAGTGGCTGCAACTACAACATCAACGCTTAGAGTCTCATCGCGATCGGAGAGTGTTAGCTCCAAACCTGCCGAACTGCGCTCTACTTTTAATAACTGGCTGTGACAGCGAAAGCTGACCCCGCGTCGAGCTAGACCTGCCTGCACAGCACTGGCTAGCTCATGGTCACAGTCAGCCAAGATAGAGTCGGATGAAATTACTTGAAAAACTTGGGAACCCAAGCTGTTCAAGCTGCTAGCCGATTTCACCCCAATATAATTGTCTCCAATGATCGCAAGGCGTTGAGGCAACTCAGGTAAGTTAAACAGCTCCCGGGAAGTTATCAAATGTTCTGCGCCTGGGATGGGCAGTTGATCCCACTCAGCTCCCACGGAGATCAAAATTTTGGCTGCTGTCACTGATTGCTCTCCCACCTGCAAGGTATGAGCATCTACAAAGACCGCTTGACCTGAAATGACAGCTATTTTGCCAGAGTCGAGATGCCGCTGATGGATTTGGTGCAGCTTTTCAATTTGCTGGTTTTTGGCTTGCACAAACTTGGTCCAACTAAATGAACCGGGTGCAGTGTTCCAGCCATATCCTGCTGCATCCGAGCAAACATCGGCAAAACTAGCGGCGTAGTTTAGTAATCTTTCTGGAACACAGCCATGATTGACGCAAGTGCCTCCGACTGCGGCTAATTCTGCGATCGCCACTCGCGCTCCGTAAGTCGTTGCCCGCTCAGCCGCTGCCAAGCCACCAGAACCCGCCCCAATAACGAGTAGATCGTAGTCAAAGGCCATGATCCAGAATTGCTCCGATCCGTTTGCACAATGCTTATTACTGTGACCAGCTCGTGACTGGGACCAGTCACAACAGCATAAAAACCTTCTGTGGCCGAGTCTTCATCCCAGCGAGTCAGGTCTCGAATGTGTCAATCAATACGTTGATTTGCGATCGCGTTCTAATCGCTCTCTCTAGGGTTAGAGAAAAATAGCTGAGATCGGATGTGGAGAATGTGACCTCGGCTAGAGGATGCGATCGAACCCTCTGCGTAAGCTGAACAGGTATCAGTGAAAAAGTTTCTAGCTCAACTCCTACTGCCCCTGTGATGATCCTACAGCAATAGCCGTAGGAATTTTGAGCTGTCATTTCTCTGTAAGAGGGCCACTTTTAATTAAGCATGAGCCCTTATGCACTGAGCTAATAAGGAGTCTTCTGTGAAGAATTTAATCGCTTTTCTCGAAAAAGTACGAATACGTCAAATTTTAACTGTCTTTATAGCAGGCGTGCTACTGGTAATCAGTACTGCTTGTAACAGTGGAGATGTGAATGGCGCTCGTCCCCAAAATCCTCCTGTGCAAATGGGTGGTAACAACAACCCGCATAAGGGTGGTGGAGACGGTTATACCAACTACAAAGCCTCTACTGATGCTAAAGCGGTTCGCGGTGATCGGGCGGATCTACAACTCGTTGCTCCTCAATTGATCGCTGCTAGCAATATCGGTGATATCCAGAGCAATTCGGACGATGTGCTTTACCCTAGCGCTAATGCTGGCAGTACTAACAATCCCGCGATCGGAACTAGAGCACAAAAAGAACTGCAAGCGCAAGTCAAACAGTTTCCTAAAGAGCGCCAACCTGTGATCGATCGCAGTGATCCGGGCGAAAAGATTATGGAAAGAATTGGCGAGCAGTTCAAAGACGCTTCTGCTTTCGTGAAAGAAACGGGTGATTCTGCTCTAGAGAAGCCAGAATTGGCCCCCGACCCCGCCAAGCGACGCTATTAATTCTTCTTTTAGGACTTCAACTTCAACGCGATAGCAGTGCAGAACTAATTGTAGGAAGCATAATTTTTCCTTAAAAAAAGACAATGCTTTCATATCAATAAAGTTGCCCCAGTTGTACTGAAACGTGACTTTAAGTGCACCTAAAAGCGCATCTAAGAAATCGTTGAGTTGCTAGTTGGAGTCCTTGAAATTTAGTGTCAATTCACTCAAGAAAATACAACGGAGTACTTCATATGAAAAGATTGGTTTCTGCACTTAAAAAGATTCGCTTGAGCCAAGTTCTTGCGGTATTTTTGGCAGGCGTTCTGATGATTTCTACTGCCGCTTGCTCAGGTGGTGCCCAAGCTAGAGAGAGCAGCGGTACTCAAGGCCGAGATAGCAACAGCCCTGCTCAAGGCATCCCTGGACATCGCCAGCAAAACTACCAAGGTGGCATGAACGGCTACAGTGATACGGATGCTCGCTACAACAAGGGTGTGCAATCCAGAACTTCTACTCAAGCCAAAGGTTTGGTTGATAACGCTGAGCGCAATGTGATTGACCAAACGGATGATATTGGCACCAATAGCAAGCGGATCCTTGACAAAAAAGGCGAGAACTTAGAACAGCTAGGTGACAACCTCAAGCGAGACAGCAAATCTTTTGACAAGAAAGCTGACCGGGTCACCAGCAATGTGAAAGACCAAGCAGATAATATCCGCGATGATGCCAAGAGTGCTAGCAAAGGCCTGAGCAAAGTCGCAGATCAGGATCTAGTTGGTAACGCGAAGCAAGCGGTAAACAAGACTTCTAGCTACGTCCAAGACAAAGCTAGCGAAGCGGCTCGTAACACCCAACGAGCGATCGACAAGGCTAGCTAGTGCTGCTAGTAACCACAATAGGATTTAAATTCCTCTAACTACTTTTCATTCTTCAATAATTCAGCGATAAGGTCGGTCAGGTGAGGTATGGATTGTGCCACCTGATGCGGCCTTCTTTTGTTGCAGATACCAAGCTTGCAGCGCGACTCGGTGAACTTCTCGCCAGGGCAGATTCTGCTGTTGAGCAATCTGGGCGCAGTCTTCGTATTCAGGTTGGATATTGGCGATCGCCCCTTCCTTCCCTGGTCCTGCCCACGCAACTTTAATCCGCACTGGCCCGTAATCCGTTTCAATTTGCTGAATTTCGCGAGTCAAAATCCGGCGTTGTTGAGTCGAGCGGCGAATGCCCAAGGTGCTGGTTTCTCGAAACATTATTGCTTCACAATCAGCCACTTGCTCTGGGTGGCAAATTGCGGTTAATAGCACTCCGGGCCGTGATTTCTTCATCGCGATCGCCTGAGTAAACACATCCAAGGCACCCGTGGCTAATAAAGCATTAAAGACATAGCCGATCGCCTGGGGATTCAGGTCATCAATCTGAGTTTCTAGGACTTCCACGGTTTCTAGCGGAGGCCCTGACCTCTCCCCGCCTGCGGCACCCCTCTCCCTAGGGAGAGGGGCTGGGGGTGAGGTGTTACTTTTGTTGAGTTCGGGTTCCTTATGTGGATAGCTGGGGCGATCGCCAGAATGCCAGTGCTGCTGTGCTTCTGTAGAACTTGCTTCCCCTTCTCCTAGCCACAGACGCACCATATTTGGAATAGAGAGATCACGAGAACCAGCGCCTAAGCCCACCCGTTGAAGTGTCATCGTCGGCGGTGGTCCAAACTTTGTAGCCAGAGTCACGGCGATCGCGGCTCCCGTGGGAGTGACCAGTTCGCGATCGATGCCATTGCTGTAAATCGGCACTTGGCGCATTTCCCATAGCTTCAATACGGCTGGAGTGGGGACAGGCAATCGACCATGAGCCGCGCGAATAATGCCCCCACCCGTCGGCATGGGTGAGCAGTAAAGGTGGTCAATGTTGAGCCAATCTAGGCCCAGACAAGTGCCAACAATGTCCACAATGGCATCGGTCGCACCCACTTCGTGAAAATGCACTTGCTCGGGAGCAATTCCATGTACCGCCCCCTCCGCTGCGGCCAAGCACTGAAACACGGCTAAACTCCAAGCTTCGGCCCTCGTAGGCAACTGAGCGGCTTTAATTAGGTGTTCGATTTCTGGTAAGTGGCGAGCATGCCTGTGGTGGTTTTTTGTTTGAGGTTCGTCACCGTCAGGCTGGCTGGGTTGTGAGTTGGGGTGAGGATGAGGATGCTCAGAGTGAGCATGATGAGTGTGAACCTGGTCAGCGGGAGCATAGCCAGAATCAGCGTGATGATGCGTGGCAGCTTGAGCAGGTTCTGTAGCAGAATGGGAATGGACGAACGTAGTGTACGGTTGGTCAACTGGTTCAGAAACAAACTCTGAACTGGAGTTGGGCCTCAAATCGACATGAACTTTGGTTGCTTGCTGTCCATTTCGTTGCACTAACTCTGCCCGCAACCGATATTCATCTGAAATTCCTAAACGGTTAAGTTGCTCGATCAAGTACTCCAAGGGCACGCCTGCGTGGATCAGCGCTCCTAAGCACATATCCCCCGCAATTCCGGTCGGGCATTCCAGGTAAGCCAGCTTACTCATACACCAATCCAATTTCCATCGGTTAAGTCAAGCCAAATTAGCAAAATTATTAAAACTCAGTCTTGATTCAGCATCAAGCTGTCTTGAGTGTGGGGTTTGAGGGAGAAAAATTTTTATGGCCACAATCTACAACGTCCATCCGGATACACCTCAAGTGAGGCGAATAGAAGAAATTAGGGAGGCGTTACAACGAGGGGCAGTAGTGCTGTACCCTACCGACACAGTCTATGCAATTGGCTGTGATTTGAACGCAAAATCGGCAGTGGAACGAGTGAGACGCATCAAGCAGTTATCGAACGATAAGCCTTTGACCTTTTTGTGTTCTTCTCTCTCCAATATTGCTGACTATGCGTATGTGAGTGATCCGGCTTACCGCATCATGCGGCATTTGATTCCTGGGCCTTACACCTTCTTGCTTCCGGCGACCAAGTTGGTGCCCCGACTAGTCATGAATCCTAAGCGCAAGACTACAGGAATTCGAGTGCCCGACCATCCGGTTTGTTCTGCGATGCTCAAGGCGCTGGGCAACCCGATTATTTCCACCTCTGCTCACTTGGTTGATGAGGAAACGGACGGTCAGCCTAAAACCAAGACTAACCCAGGGATTTCGCGGTTTGAGCTATTTGATCAACTCGACAAGTTGGTCGATGTCATTGTCGATGATGGGTCGGAACCAGGGTACCAGGTTTCCAGCATTTTGGATTTGACATCAGAGGAACCAATCCTAGTGCGTAAAGGTCTGGGATGGGAAGCGGTAACTGCTTGGGCAGCGGAAGTTAGTTAGAGTTTTCCTTCAGCTTCGGCGAACCAGTTAACGGATTGTCCACTGGATGTAGTAGATAACACTCTTCAGCATCCAACGCGATCGCCACAGCTCAAAATCCCTCTATTGCTGATGGAGTCAGGGCTCGCACGCATGGACTAGATAACCGCTGCTATATCAGGGTGCAAGACAGCAAGCAGTTACTTGAAAGAGTGACACATTCATCTATCTACGGCTCACTGTGACTTCTTAAAGTCAAGGTGTAGACAACGTTGAGACGCGATTGGGACACAAGCTACCTAGAAGCTATCCCCCGTTGCTCTTGGAGTTGGGCTACATTTCGCTGCTGTGCATCACCAGGGTCAAATCCATGAACGCCGAATCTACAAATTCCTTCAGCCCCTTCAGTCAACCTGCCTCCAGAACTTATTACGCTTCAGAGAAATTTACTAACTCTCATCTCCATGCCAACTCTAACGGCTTACAGGCCGAGTCTGATGCTTCGGGTGAGATGGATACTCAAAGCTTGTCTCACTTACTGCTGAAAGAACTGCGGCCCGAAATTAAGACAGCTAGTACTACAGCCCAAGCGGTAGTGGATCGGATTGTGCGCGAGGCAGAACGCATTTGCCAAAAGAGCGATCGCATCCAAACGTCGGGTCGAGTGCAGTCCTGGCAGGTGGCGCTGGCTCAACATCGTCTGCGTAAGTGCCTTTCTTACTACCGTTTAGGCTCTCGGCAGGGTCGGGTGGAGCTACATGGAACACTGAGCGCGATGGTATATCGCCATGTGGCGGCAGCTAGAACTCAGCTAGGCTTTCAAGCCCGCTACAACTTGATTGAAGATTTTCTCCAACAGTTTTATATCGAATCGCTCAAAGCGTTTCGGCGGGAAAACGAGTTGCCAGCAGACTACACTCCCCGCACCCAGCTGGAACTAGCCGAATATATGGCGTTTAGTGAGCAGTATGCCAAGCGGCGGATCACGCTTCCCGGTCGGCGGAATCAGCAATTGATTGTGCTGCGGGCTCAAGGCTTTGCGAAGCGACAACCCCCTGAAACGGCTCTGGACATTGAGATGGCGGTGGAGTCAGCCAAGGGTGAAGAAGCAGAAGCCTACAGCCGTTCGGCAGCGATGCAGCAGGTGCGCGAGCAAATGGTGGCGGATACCGTAGACCCCTCAGAAGCGGTATTGCGCGATCGCGTGATTGCTGAGCTGGTGGAGTATTTGGATGCTCAAGGTCAATCGGATTGTGTGGATTACCTAGTACTGAAACTGCAAGATATGTCAGTGCCCGAAATTGATGAGGTGCTAGGCCTGACTCCGCGTCAACGTGATTATCTGCAACAGCGCTTCAAGTATCACCTAGAAAAGTTCTCTCGCTCCAACAACTGGCAACTGGTGCATCAGTGGTTAGGTGCTGACCTGGATGCCAACTTGGGTTTGTCCTCGCAACAGTGGGAAGCGTTTACGGCGCAACTCTCAGCTGAGCAACAGCAAATTCTGCAACTCAAGCGCAACCAAGCCAACGACCAAGCGATCGCCCAATCGCTCAAGTGCACGCTCAAGCAAGTGCAAAAGCGCTGGTACCAAATGCTAGAGCTAGCGTGGCAGATGCGGAATCGCAATCCAGAGGGCCAAGCTTAAGCCGCGATCGCGATAGGTCGCCCAAGCTGAGGCTTGTTAAGATATGACTCAAATCCCAATTATTTGCTGCATGAGTTCCGAAACTCATTTCTGCCGCAGCCAGTCTCTATGGCAACTCACTATGACGTAGGAGGCACATGCACCTGTGCCTTTCTACTTAAACTAAATTTTTATTGCTAACTGCAACAGTTTCAATGAAGCGCTGATGGGCCTTAGTTAGAACTGGACATAGAAAAACAACTAAGCATCAATAGTACAAGTATCCTAACTCAAGTTGTGGCTACTTGCTGGGCGCACCTCCAACCGTAGACAATGCTTGCTACGATTTGGGAGAGTGCTTGAATGCCTCAGTGAGTCCAGCGCCTTGACTAAACTGATGGCAGTTTAACTTCGTTGCGATTTTACGTTTCTGCGGCTGTATGCTCGACTGTGCTCAAGCGATGCCTCAAACCGATTCACCTCAGCCCGATTCACCTCAGCCCTCTCCCCTGTGTTTGTTAATTATGGAGGATGAGAGGGCAGATCTGCAGCTGATCGTCCGTACTTTGAAATCGGCAGGAATTATCTTTACTTACGAGGCCGCTGACACTCTTGAGGTTTGTCAGCAGCTGCTGAATACTCAACCCTTTGACGCCCTGCTCTCCGACTATCGCATGCCCGGTTTCACGGCTTATCAGGTGTTGCCAATCTGGCAACAAGTTCAGCCAGAAATCCCGTTTATTTTGGTCACAGGCAGCTTGGGTGAAGAAGCTGCGGTGGCCTGCATTAAGTCAGGCATGACGGATTATGTGTTGAAGGAGCGTTTGTTTCGCTTGCCAACTGTGCTGATGCGATCGCTGCAAGAATTTGCCCTCCGGCGACAGCAGCAAGCCGCAATGGCCCAGATCCAGCAGCAAGCTCAGCAGGAAGCCATGATTAATCGCATTGTGCAGGCGATGCGGGGGACGCTCGTGCTAGAAGAGGTGCTGCAAACCACCGCAGATCAATTGCACACCGCTCTCAAGGCCGATCGTTGCGTAATTGTGCAACCCAAGGCCGACGGTGCCATGACCGCCCAATATGTCAGCGCTACTACTGTCCATCGAGAAGAAATCCTAGGCTATACCTGTCCTATCTCCACGTCTTATCGGGACTCTATCGACCAGGGACAAACGCTGCAAGTCGATTGTATAGGTCAAATCTCACGGCCTGAGCCTCGCACTTTAGCGCAACAGTTTGGGATTCAATCGCTGTTGATGATGCCACTGCTTTACCAAGAGGAATGTCTAGGGGCAATTTCTCTACACCAGTGCGATCGCGAACGATCTTGGACTGTCCATGAAGTGTCTTTGGTGCGAGCGGTTGCAGATCAATGTGCGATCGCCATTCATCAAGCGCAACTCTTCCAACAAATTCAGCAGCAAGCCCAGCGCGAACAGTTGTTGAATCAAATCAGCCGTGACCTCAACTCCAGCCGCGATCCAAACTACATTTTGCAGGAGATTGTGGAATGCACCGGGGAGTGCTTTGGGGTTGATCGCGTCACCATTTTTGCCTTAGATCCAAAGTATGTTCATGTGCTCAATGAATGGCGAGCGCATGAACAAATCGTTTCTATGCTAGATTTCAAGGCTCCTCTATCTACTTGGGCCGATCGCTTAGATCCAAACGCGGATGTGTTTTGGGGCAAAGTTTTACATGCGCCTCGCTTTGCCGATACCGTTGAACCGTCTACATATCGAGATCAAGTGAAGCCAAGCCAAACGCTTTCTGTTTTGCGAGTGCCAATCTTTATTCGCGACCAGTTATTTGGAGGCTTAGTCCTACAAACCACGACTTGCTACCGCACCTTTACAGACGACGAAATCCGCTTGGTTGAACGAATTGCGGATCAAGCCGCGATCGCCCTCTATAACGCCCAGAGCTATGAAAACTTGGAGCAACTGGTGCAAGTACGGACCCAAGAGCTAAAGGAAGAAAAAATAATTTCGGAGGCAGCCAACCATGCTAAAAGTGAGTTCCTCGCGACCATGAGCCATGAACTTCGCACGCCTTTAACCGGAATTTTAGGGTTCTCCAATCTCTTAATCAAACAAATTTTTGGCCCCTTAAACGAGAAGCAACAACAGTACGTTATGGGGATTACCTCCTGCGGCGAACATTTGTTAGAGCTGATTAACGATTTGCTAGATCTCTCTAAAATTGAAGCGGGCAAAGAAGAATTAGCCTTAGAAACCATGGTGGTTGAGGATGTTTGTCAGGCTTGTCTGTCGCTGATTCGAGAACGAGCGTACAATCGTCAACTCCAACTAATTTTGGCGATTGCGCCAGATGTCAGCACTTGTGTGGCTGACCATCGTCGCCTAAAGCAAATCTTATTTAATCTGCTCTCCAATGCCGTCAAGTTTACTGAGGCTGGCTCCATTACCTTGCAGGTCCAGAAGCAACTAATGCCAACGGAAGCAGGCGATCGCGCTATGCTTCAGTTTTCCGTAATCGATACCGGAATCGGTATTTCAGCCACAGACCAAGCTTTACTCTTTCAACCTTTCCAACAATTAGACGCAGGGTTAGATCGTAAATACGAAGGCACAGGTCTCGGTTTGGCCCTATCGAGAAAATTGGCGCAACTACACGATGGGGATCTGACGCTACAATCCGAAGTCGGCAAGGGCAGCTGCTTTACGCTTTGCCTACCAGAAAAACTGCCTCAAGCGCTAGCTTCCGGGCCAGAGATGGAGTCAGGCAATAAGAGTTAGGAGGAGTACACCCTGATCCCCGCCCTTTAAAGTGCAATGAGCCAAGGCTCAAAAGTTAGGTGAGTCGCAAGTTGGTGATGCGTGCTCCTCTGATACTCGGCTGATAGTGGGTGGCGCTTAAGCACTTCCAGCTTGCTTCTCGGCCAGCGGTGCTTCAAACTTGTAGCCCACGCCCCGCACTGTCTGAATCAAATTTGGCTGGCTCGTGTCCACCTCGATTTTTTTGCGGATTTGGCCAATGTGGACATCAACGACTCTCTGATCCCCCACATATTCGTAGTCCCAAACTTCTTGAATCAGTTCTGCTCGCCGCCAAACCCGACCGGGATGAGCGGCTAGAAAATGTAGCAAGTCAAACTCCAGAGCCGTGAGCGGCACAATATCACTGTTGAGGGTGACTTCGCGCCGTACGGGGTCAATCACCAGTTTGTCGAATACTAGACATTGTTGCTCTGCTGGGGTGCGCTCTCGAATTCGTCGTAAGAGTGCTTCAACTCGTACGCCTAGCTCACCCAAGCTAAAAGGCTTGGTGATGTAGTCATCGGCCCCTTGAGAAAAGCCTCTAATTTTATCGGCCTCATCTGTGCGACTTGTCAGCATCAAGACAAACACATTCGTGCGGCCCTGCATTTCCTGGCACAGGTTGTAGCCGTTTGCATCGGGCAGATTGACATCCAGAATCACTAAGTCAGGGTCGAACTGTTCAAAGAGAGTGAGGGCAGTCTTACCATCTTCTGCCGACTCCATTTGGTAGTTCTGTTTGGCTAAGAAGCGGTGAATCAAATTACGAACCGCAGGATCATCATCAACAACCAGAATTTTATTGGCGGGGGCCATGGCCATAACTTTGCACTAAAACTGTAGATCTACAGAGAACAAATTACTGGAACAATTAGGATAAGAAGTGGGGCACTACTCAAGACTTTAGATTGACAATAAAGTCGCACTAGGACGATGCAACTAGCATTTTAGACAATTATCTACAGGGAAGGGCTGACTGCCAATCGTTTGAGCTAAATCAGCAGTCGTGGGACACCTCAAATTAACTGATCTTTTTGCCTTCTGGGGTTCATGTTTTAATTTGTGACATTTTTTGGAGATTTTTCTGCTAATTGATTAAGTCTGAGCGTTACTTTGGCCCGATTAATGCCCGATTAATGAAGTTAAAGTGATGAATTGTCAGTGGCCGCTGTGAGACTCTAGCCAGAGAATAGGGATTGGCGGTTACACTTGTTTCTAGAAGTTCCGACGGGGGCGATCGAGGCTTGCACTGGCTGCTCGCTAATTTTATTTTTCCTGTTGCCGATCATAATTGAGTATAGTGGGGGTCTCGGAGGTTTGAGATGAGTGATCACAATCCCTACGAAACGCTTGGGTTGAATGAGAGCGCTTCGTTTGATGAAATCCAAGATGCTCGCAATCGCTTAGTAGAAGAGCATGCTAGCGATCGCAAGCGAGTAGAAATGATTGAGGCATCCTATGATGCGATTTTGATGGATCGCCTACGGATGCGCCAAGAGGGTCGGATCAAGGTGCCCGATCGGATTCGGTTTCCTGAGAAGATTACGCCTGCTCCTCCTGCGGTAGCGCCTGCGCCTGCTTCCAAAGCGACAGCTTGGTTACAAAATCTTCTAGTTTTAGATACTCCTAGCCGCTCGGATGTGCTCTGGCCTGCCACTTTGTTTGCGGGTTTGGGTGCGTTGAGTTTGTACGCTCCTGGTTTGGCCTTAGCTCTAGGCGTTGGGGTAAGTTTGTACTTCCTGAACCGCAAGGAGCACAAGTTTTTTCGGGTCTTCTTGCTGACGTTGGTTGGTTCTACTTTAGGGATTGTTATAGGTCTACAGCTATTTCCTTTCCTGGCAGCGCCACTGGCTGCACTCAGCATTGATAGCAATGCTTTTGCGTCTTGGGTTACTTTGTTGCTGCTCTGGCTGATTAGTAGCTTTTTGCGTTAGGCAATGTTCATCTGCCCCGTTTGTTGCCAAAACTGATCAAGCATCGCTTCTACAGCTTCACTCAGGTTGTTGACAATCAAGGTGGGCTGATATAGGTCAAGCTGGGCGCGATCGCGGATACCACTCAGGACAGCAATTACCTTGACTCCATAGGTCTGAGCCGCCACAATATCTGCTTCAGTATCGCCGACCATCCAGGTTTCGCTAGCGGGGGGTAACTCCTGGATCGCTTGGGCCATGAGTAGTGGCTTTTCTTTGACATCGCTGTTCTTGATGTAGTTGTCGCTGAGGCAGTAGCAGCGATCAGCAGGAAAGAATCGCTCTAAGTCGTAGCGCTGAAAGACATACTGCAGCTCCCAAGTGCGGCGCATAGTCATGATGGCGATATCAGCACCTGCTTGTTGAATGCGCTCCAAGGCAGCAACGGAACCGGGGATCAAGCTGTCATAAGCCAAGTAGGGCAAAGTGTGAATGATGGTACGACGCAACCTAGCAAACTCGACGGCTTGGACTGCGTCTAACCCGGAGCGTAAACCAATTTGTGGTTCGGGGACGCGCGATCGCTTGAGCCGCCAAAATTCTGCTTTGGAAAGTGTCTGAACTGTTTGCCCAGAGCGTTTTGCCTGATTTAAGCAATGTTGATAAACGAGGTAGTACCGATCAGAAACATCCATGATCGGACCGTCGAAGTCGGTAATGAGCCTTAGCATTGGCAGCGCGAAAAGATTCTATTAACTTTTTGTACCCAGTACTGCAAATCTCATCACCTGCCTACGGCTGCCTAAGGATGTCTCCCCAAGGAACGATTTAAGGCTAAGACAGGCGTTTCAGCTGTTCTCGCTCTACGGCTTCAAATAAGGCACGAAAATTGCCTTCACCAAACCCCTGAGCTTGTTGCACTTGGCCGTTGCGGCTGTAAATCTGTCGCTCAATTAGCTCAAAAAAGAAAGTGGGTTGCCTAAAAATCGGTTGGGTAAAAGTTTGTAGCAGTAGAGCCGGAGAGACTTCCGATTGCCAATCCACCAGAATTTGCTGCTTAGTAATCGCTTGCCAATCCGTGGCAGCTAGATCAAATCCAGGACGCTGCTGAAGCTGGGTATAGTAAGTTTTGGGCACTGACAGCAGGGATAGCTCCCTTTGTCGCAGTTGGGCGATCGCCGCCACAATATCATCGGTTTGCAAGGCAATGTGTTGGATGCCAGGGCCACGATTCAAGTCGAGAAACTCTTGAATTTGTGAACTGGCAGAGGTGGGTTCATTAATCGGCAGCTGGGCTCCCCCCTCTGGATGCACCAATACTTGGCTGCGTAACCCGGAATACTCGGTTTGGATGGCGAATTGCTGTTGGGGCTGGAATCCTAAAACTTTTTCATACCAGGCGATCGCGGGTTCTAGCTCACCCATGCCAACGTTCAAAACAGCGTGATCAATTTGGGTGAAAGTTAAAGCGACTGGCTCACAGTTTCCCAATTCGTTTCCTAGCGGCAATAGCGAAGTTAAACCGGATCGCTGCAACAAGGTGTGTCTCAGACTGCCCCAAGCCGCAATTTGGCTCCACTGAAGACAACCTTGTGTTTGCTGCTGCTGTTGCATAGGTTCTAGCACTTGAGCACCCTGGGCGATCGCTCGTGACATGACCTCCGCCAAATCCTGAACCAGAAAGGCGACATCCACGACACCAGGAGGATGCTGCTGTAAAAATTGAGCTACAGGGCTAGTGTCACTCAGGGGAGAAGACAGCACAAAGTAAATCGAACCATGCTGTACAACTTCGGTTAGGGTGTCTGACTGAGCGATCGCAGCTACAGCTTGAAATCCTAAAGTTTGTTCAAACCAGTCCCGTGAGGCTGTAGCATCTTCCACGTAAAAATGGACATGATCGATTTTCATAAACCCTGAAATCCCAGTGCCCAAGCTTGCCTGTAAATTCTCCCCTTGTTTACAGAAATCAGCGTTCTCTCTCAAGAAATAATTCTGTTTGTTGTTTCGGCTAAATACTGGTTTGAGCCAAACACAGTCAAATCCAGTAAGGCCTTGATAGTTGTGTTTCCTTTAATCCCTCAGACTGGTATCCTGCTGGAGAAAGGTCAGTGATGAGTCGCTAGAATTCTCGATTACCAGCTGTGTGTAGTCCTGGGTAGGAAAATCCGGTGAATCCTTTAGATCCAAATCAGGTTGAAAAGCTGCAAGCCATCAGCACCCAGTTGCGCCAAGCGCGTGAAGCCCAGGGGATTACCCTAGAACAAGTGGCGGCTAAAACTTATATCCCTTTGCGGCTGCTACGGGCATTAGATGCAGGTGAGACGGATCTGTTGCCCGAACCTGTGTTTATTCAAGGATTTATTCGTCGCTATGGCGATCTAGTCGGTTTAGATGGTACCGCTTTAGCTCAGACCTTCCCTTTAGAAGCCGCTCCCCCACCACCACCAGAAGTTTCGGAACCAGAGCCTCAGACAAAACTATCTGGACAGTCTGTGCTCTCTAGGTTGGAAAAGCTGCCCCGCTCCACAGTTTTGGCAGGAAGTGCGGGGTTAGCGATCGCAGTGCTAGTCCTGGGTGCAATCTCGCTGTTGAACCGACCCAAACCCACGACACCCAATTTGCCAGCGCAGAAACCAGGACAAGTCCAAAGTCAAAAGCTAGGGCAAAAACCGGAGCAAAAGCCAGCAGCATCGCAGTCAGCCAAAAAAGCAATTCAGCCTGCAACAGCGGCTAAGTCACCCACAACTCCTCGCACTGCTGCACCCATTGAAGCGGCTGTGAACCTAACCCAGGAATCTTGGGTGGAAGTGACTGTGGATGGCAAAATAGCCTTCGAGGGCACTTTACCCCAAGGGACTCAGAAAACTTGGACTGCTCAAAAACAATTCACCTTGCTAGCGGGAAATGCTGGGGGAGTGGTCCTGACAATGAATCGCGGCCCCGCTCAGCCATTGGGCAAAGTGGGTGAAGTCAAGCAGGTAACGGTTACACCCAGTTCTCTAGCTGAACCGACGCGGCTTTAAGGTGAGCTCAAACCTTGATCGCTAAGGCTTGATTGGCACAGGTAGCTTTGTAGGTACCCGCTACGTATTGATCGAGATGTCGGAAGATAGCCACTGGAGGCACAACTCGACAGGTAAAGAACTCAACGGCGACCCGACCATCTGGGAAGCTTGCCACTTTAGGCGTTAGATCTTTGGGAGCTTCCTTACGCCACTGCCATTTGATCTGAGGCGGAATCGTATTGATCAGATGGTGATGGCTCCATTCACAGTATTTTCCCAGGACGCCAAACTCTTGGAGTTCTCGTCTGAGGATAGAAGCCACTAGATAAGACGAAGGCGAGCGATCGCCCTCCACGGCCTCCATAAAATCAACTAGAGCACCGCTAGGTTGAGGTGGCTGAGCGCGATCGCCACTAGCGGCCAAAGCTTGTTCTAGTTGGGCGGTAGTACTAAATTCTTCTGGCAAAGCCCAAATCGACCCAGCTCCCCCTTCTGGAACTCGATACAGATAGCCCGCTAAGCGAAAGTTTGGTTTTAGCTTTAATCCTGGCAGCTTTAGCAAGGTTGAGCCTGGATTGACGGCGCTCACAAACCAATGCCCTTCTGTATTGGGTGAAGGGGTTTCTTCTTCGGGAAGACTGGCAAACTTAAACAAATCGCCCAGCGCGTCTAGAGACTCTGGCTCTGGCGGTTCCTCGCTGGTATCAAACAAAGTTTGAGGCTTGGGGTAGTTCTCTGATTCTGGAAGTGCCAGGTTGCTTTTGATGTACTGCCTGACTTTCTGTACGGCTTCGAGCGGAAGTTTTTGAATGGTCATAACGAACGTCGCACTTGCCAGAGGGGAACCTAAAGCGCTCAATCAGGCGCACGAATCTGGCACTATGCTACCCATCACGCAGTCTGGCACGGCATTAGAGAGACATAATTTATCATTTAAGCGCTGGAAACTAGAAATAGCTACTTTTGAGTTTTTGCAGCGATCGCCACCTGCCATCCTTTGTCACTCAGCTCTAGTTTGAAAGCATCTGAATTTTGTAAGAACTTAGTCAAGTTACCAGTTAACTTCAATTTCTCTTTAAGAACTGTGTTTACAGCTTGGCCATGTTGTTTTCTGAATCCATCACCAAGCAGGGTTAAAGGGATAGAAGGCTGTTTAGATTGAGCTGCCATTTCATGAAACAGATTAAGCAAAGCTTTTTCTAAATCAGAAGAGGAGCTGACCTTAAAAGTTGTTTGTTGATGAGTAGTCTCGACTTCTCTTGAATTTAAGCTTTCCTGCTTTCCTTTACCTAGCTCTTCAGACTGAAACAAAGCTACATATAGACCAGTTTGATTAGGTGGTTGGTGGATGACGAAGTGTTCTGGATGGCTAGAAAATAGTTCTCTCGCCTTCTTTCCAGGAAGATGTTTTGACGTTACTTGGCTAATAGTAAAACCATTTTCCTGCTGAAATTTTTTAGAAATCTTTACTAGTTCAACCCACTGGTTTCCAGTGTTTTGTTGCTCATCCTGCATGATTCGCTTCAGATGACCAATACAATCGTCTAGAGAGTGGATCTCTACAGATTTCTCAGGATTGAAGATTTGGGTTTTGCCTGTTCTGGGATTCCAAACCTGAATGAGTTTCTCCTGCTTGTGGACTAAATATACTGTCAGTCCGTGTGTTTTTAAGGTGGTACAGAGATGCGTCATTACTCTGTCGGAAGAACAAACTAGGACTTCCTTGGCAGTTGGATAATGTACAAAAATGGATGAGCCCACTGTTGCCATTTTGACATCAGCACTATCTTTGCCCGCTGGAACGTGAATTAATTCATAACCCCGCTTATGCAATTCCACATCCTGTTTTCCCATATTTCGCCAGTTGGCAAAAGCAATTTTAATCTGGATGGGATAAGCACAACTTTGGGATAGAAATTGTTCGGTTTTGACATCAATTTGTAGATTTTCAGCATCTAGCAGCAAGATGGCGATCGCAGGTGATGTATTTGAGCCTGAATCAACTTTTGCGGCATTTGCAGATTGAGATTTAGTACCATTACTGCTTTGCCACTCAAATTCCTGAGGTAGCTCTACTAGAGGTAAAAGTTGTGAAATCTCTAATTTTAGTTGGATAAAGCTAGAGCTTTCTAAGAGATTCGCACCCAAGAAAAACTGCAAGATCTGTTGAATTTTTGGCCAAACCTCAGCTATCTGATTCACTTTGGCTAGTTCTGTTTCTAATCGCGGAATTAGTGCTACTTGATGGCGATCGCTACGCCAAGGTAGAGAACGATATTTTTCTAGAAATAACTCAGGCTGCTGTTGGTGAATCCGAGCGAGATATTGATAGACCAAGCCACTAATCTCAGCTACCGGAATCACTCTTTCTCCAGAAGTCAACTTAGCGTGAGTCAATTTCGTCCTCCACGAAATACTGGTTTATCAATACTGCTACACTGGCCTGCTCGTCCAATACGCTGATCTAGCAGTGCGGATCTTACGACTCAGAATTCCTCAAGTTCTGACTTTCGTAACAGTCTGACCTTAACTTTGCCTATCGGAGAGCTTGAATCCTAATTACGGCTGAATAGTAGCCAGGTTTCGCCGCATAATGAGAAAGGACGGTTTACACATCTTAATCATGGCGCGAGACCTGCGGGGATTCTTAAAACAGTTAGAGCAGCGAGGGCAACTCAAACGCATTTCTGCTCTGGTTGACCCAGACCTAGAAATTGCTGAAATTTCTAACCGAATGTTGCAGCAAGGGGGGCCAACCCTACTGTTTGAAAACGTCAAAGGTTCTCCCTATTCGGTCGCTGTCAATACGATGGGGACGGTGGAGCGCATCTGCTGGGCCATGAACATGGAGCAACCCGAAGAACTAGAGGCTTTGGGTAAAAAGCTCAGTATGTTGCAACAACCCAAGCCACCTAAGAAGATTGCTCAAGCGGTGGAGTTTGGCAAAGTTCTGTTTGATGTGTTGCGGGCCAAACCAGGGCGAGACTTGTTTCCGCCTTGTCAGCAAGTGGTGCTCCACGAACATGAACTAGACCTCAACCAAATCCCCATGATTCGCCCCTATTGTGGGGATGCAGGCAAGATCATCACGCTGGGCTTGGTGATTACCAAAGACTGCGAAACTGGGACTCCCAATGTCGGCGTCTATCGGCTGCAACTGCAATCGAACAAAACGATGACGGTGCATTGGCTTTCTGTGCGGGGTGGGGCACGTCATTTACGCAAAGCCGCAGAGCGAGGCAAAAAGCTGGAAGTGGCGATCGCCCTAGGTGTAGACCCCTTAATCATCATGGCAGCAGCTACGCCAATCCCAGTAGACCTCTCTGAGTGGCTGTTTGCAGGGTTGTATGGTGGTTCCGGGGTGAATCTGGCGAAGTGTAAAACTGTTGACCTCGAAGTTCCAGCGGATTCTGAATTTGTCTTAGAAGGCACCATTACTCCCGGTGAAATGCTACCCGATGGGCCTTTTGGGGATCACATGGGCTATTACGGGGGCGTAGAAGACTCGCCTCTAGTTCGCTTCCACTGCGTCACCCAGCGAAAAGACCCAATCTACCTCACCACGTTTAGCGGTCGTCCCCCCAAAGAGGAAGCGATGATGGCGATCGCGCTTAACCGTATTTACACTCCAATTCTGCGGCAACAAGTTTCCGAGATTGTCGATTTCTTTTTGCCAATGGAAGCCCTCAGCTACAAAGCGGCGATCATTTCCATTGACAAAGCTTACCCAGGTCAGGCGCGGCGGGCAGCGTTGGCGTTTTGGAGTGCGCTCCCCCAGTTCACCTACACCAAATTTGTGATTGTGGTGGACAAGAGCATCAATATTCGTGATCCGCGCCAAGTGGTTTGGGCGATTACTTCTAAAGTTGATCCGGTGCGGGATGTGTTTATCTTGCCGGAAACGCCTTTCGATACGCTCGATTTTGCTAGCGAAAAGATTGGGCTAGGCGGTCGGATGGGCATTGATGCCACAACCAAGATCCCACCCGAAACCAACCATGAATGGGGCGCGGCTTTGGAGTCCGACCCAGATACCGCAGCCATGGTCGATCGCCGTTGGGCCGAATATGGTCTCGCAGATCTGCAATTGGGAGAGGTGAATCCGAACTTGTTCGGTTACGATATGCGCTAGCTACTCTCTAGTTTTCAGTCTAGATTTGCGATCGCTGAGACCCCTGAGCATGGATTGGAAAACATTGCTGAGATCCCAACAGGCTGACTTTATTAAGCGGTTCAAGTCTGGGACAGAAAATCTGCTATTTTGCGAGGTCGAAAATCAGTTTAGTGAATTAGCGTTTGTCAGTAGTCAAAAGCTTAAGCAACTCCGAGATGCCTCCTGGCTGTTGGCTGAGCGCTATAAAAACACCGCCCCGGTACATGATGTTTTTATTAAGCATTTAACAGGGAAGCTGGGTGAATCTGTCATTAAAAGACAGTTGAGTAATTTAGTTGCGAAAGGTAGCTATCGCGATATCACAGGTAATGATACGAGTGAATCTTTTGATGCTCGGCAATGGAAGCTATTTATTACTTATATTCGCAGTTATCAATATCTCAGCCGCTATTTGACGGGGGATTTATTCCCCATTGGGTATTTGCGTTTAGCCGCCAATCCAGCAATTAGTATTCAGGTCAAAGCTTGCCACACCAAAGCCAACAAAATTCAGTGGGTGGTTAGTAAAGCCGAAGTTGAAAAAAACTCTGTAGTAGTTTGTATTTGGATTCGAGAAGAAGTGAACGAAGCCCAACCCGAATACCATTTGTTTTTAGCGGGTTTCCTGCCCACGGGGATGATCCAATTACAAGATGGACAAGCAGTTCTGGGTTTAGAAGACCTGCTGTATGGTGGAGGACTACGCAGTTTTATCGAGTTTATTCAAGCCCAATCTTTACAGTTCAACTCTTCCAAAGCTCAATTGGATTACACCTCGGAATCCGCTAATTCTTCACTCTCCATCCAAATTGGTTCGTGGCAATGTCCTCTATCTTGGGAACAACTAACCAGTTTAGAAGCAGCGATTCAAGAGCTAAAAGCCCAACAACAGGAGCCTCAGATTCCTGTGTTGCCTCCCCACTCATCAGCAGAACTACCTTTAGATTTAAATCAACTATGGCAAAAAGTTCTAGGTCAGTTACGGCCTCCTAGCACTCAATCTTTGCTACGTCAGCAGAGCCGCCTCTTATCTTTTGATGGTCATCAAGCCAGAATTGGTATTAGCTCTAGTGCCTTATTTCGGGTAAATCAACGCTGGTTACCCAAGATTGAAGAAGCTTTTAATAAAACTTGTCAGCACCAAGTAAAAGTTACTTTAGAGGTGATTGCAGAATAGTTCTTAGACTAGACTGACAGTAGCCTTCGTGAAATATAGTATGGATTGGACTACTCCTTTAAGATGCCAGCAAGTTGACTTTATTAGAAGATTAAAGCTTGATGGAGCTGTTTTAAGCCATCTAAAAAATCATGAGGTTAGAGGCTATCACAGTGAATTAACTGTGATTTCAGGGGCAGAGCTTAAAGAAATTGATGAGTTCTGCTGGCACATGGTTGATCGTTACAAAAACCAGCGCCCTAGTTCTGAAATATACATAAATAATATTAAGGGTAAGCTAGGTGAGTTGGTTATAGAGAAGTATTTGGATCAACTTGTAACCCCAATAGACCTTAAGAAAAAAGCTAAGGGTGACGGAGGCATTGATTTTAGGCTTAATTCTGACCCTAACGTTTGCCTACAGGTAAAAGCTCGTCATGGCAGTGTTAATAGCGTTAGATGGTCAATCAGCAAGCAGGAAGTTGAGAAGAATAACGTTTTAGTTTGTGTTCTTATTCAAGAGGAAATCAATCAAAGGCAAGACCAGTATCATCTAATTTTAGCTGGGTTTTTGCCAACTGATTTAATCAAAGATTCAATCCAAAAAAGAGTCATTGAAATAAGGGCAGAGCAAGCCTTTGTATCAATCGATGATTTACTTTATGGTGGTGGATTGCAAGCTTATCTAGAGTTTTCGCAATTTATTCAATTCAAAGAACAGCAGACTAGCGATCAATCCCCATCGATACTGAATATTGCTAATCCTATGTCAGCCCTTACACTTGGTTCGTGGAAGCGCGAGCTTTCCTTAGAAGACTTATCAAGTTTAGAAACTGCCATTATACAGATTAAGGAAAATTACAAGTTTCTTAAACCCAAGGTTCAAAATTCCGATGCTTCAACAAATTCCTTAGAAGAACTTTGGCAATGTGTACTCGAAAATATTGAGTTAAGAGGCACGCAGACCCTTTTAGGGCAACAGTGTCATCTAATAACAATTGAGAAACAACAAGCTCGTATTGGCGTCCATCAAAAGGCTTTGATGAAAGTTGTTCAAAGAAGTCTGCCGATTGTCGAGGAAGCTTTTCTGAAGTGCTTAGGCATACCGATCAAGGTAGGCCTAGTAGTGGAACCTAAAACTGATTAATCTAGATCCTCACCTACTTCTTCGTCTGGGTAGGAAATCTTGAATCTTCTCAAAGAGTAGCGATCGCCACACTTCAAAGCAATAAGAAAACGATCGCTTTTTCTCAGCCCTTGAAAAAAGCGATCGCAGGGACTTTTAGTTGCTTGGAAGATCAATCTTGACCTTTCTTCTAGCTTACTGAGGGAAAAAACTATCGCCCTCCTGCGGCTAGCTCATCCAGTAAGGTGAGGCGATCGCCACCAGTAGGATATCTACTCAAATAAGCCCGCTACTTGGGCTGGGCAAAACATTAGACCTCCTGCATGAATCGGAAAACATGTGACAGTTAGTGACCGCAGAGGGGAAAAGCGGGCTAAATTTTGGGTGGGGACGCATTCCAGCAGCAGCTATGCAATACCAGGAGCTAGAGCATCTATCGAATCCGGAGTTCAAGCGCTTATGTGGTGTGAGTCGT
>NZ_JAMPKN010000027.1:0-52725 GCF_039962155.1 Trichocoleus desertorum AS-A10
AAGGAGTGCGAGCGTTTGGCTTAAGGCAAAGTCGCTATCGAGGTCTGTCAAAGACGCATTTGCAGAATATTGCCATTGCCGCAGCGATGAATCTCGATCGCTTAGTCAACTGGCTGACAAGAGTGCCGAGAGCAAAAACTCGGATTTCCCGTTTTGCGGCTCTAGCTCCAAATTAAGGCAGGTGTGATCCCCATCGAATTTCGCCAACAGTATCGGGTTCTTCGTTTTACAGTTAATGCATCTGAATCAAAACGCAGCTTGCAGCGCTCCACAACTGTCAATAAGCTTGTTCTTAAATCAACGTTTCAGTTCTTCGCACGATTGATGAGTTTGTTTACAGCTGAGCCCAGTGACGAGAGCAGCATGAATACACATCTCACCGTTGCACGCCAGTATTTGAGCGCATTGGAGCGAGGCGTCGGACGTGACGAACTCTCCACGTTTTTCACGGATGATGTGGTGCAAGAGGAGTTTCCTAATCGGCTCGTCCCAAACGGAGCTACGCGCGATCTTAACGCTTTGCTTGAGGGGAACGAGCGCGGCAAGCAAATCATGGCACGCCAATCCTACGATATAATAAACATTGTTGAAGCCAGCAACCTTGTCGTGCTGGAAGTGCAATGGAGTGGAACACTTGCCCACGCCGTCGGCACGCTTGCCGCAGGTGACACGATGCGTGCCCGCTTTGCCGTGTTTCTGGAATTTCGTGACGGCAAGATCAGTGCCCAACGCAACTACGACTGCTTTGAGCCGTGGTAATTCAGTGATGTTGTTGGCGCTTGAACCGGGTGCCGTAACGTATGACTTGCTCATTGGGGTGTTTGAAGCGAGGCTATCAAGAAGTGCAATTAAGCTGAAATTCTCATAGAACAAGGGATTGAGCGTAGTTGTTTTGTAGCAAAAAGTTCTATCATCCTCCACGCGAGCCTCAACCAAATAACGAGTTTGCGTTGTTTCAGACTCTGAATTAGGGCTAATTGCATCCGGTGACAGCTTCGCTTCAATTGGGCCTTGATTGTGCATGCGAGGGGGTGGGTTAACGCTTTTAGGAAGCAACCATCAGTCACATCCGAAATCCTAAGGGGCCTGTTGTGAAGTTGCTGGAGAGAAACGTTTGAGCCTGATGTTTACTGTTTCATTGCTTCTGAGAGAAACACTATGGAATTTCTGTCACAACGCTGGGCGATCGCGGGGTTAAGTTTGGCTACAGTAGTTGGAGCCATAAGCGCTGCGAATCTATCTCACGCTATGCCTTCAGGCCTAAAACCAATTCCTGAAAATGCTTGCCAACGATCGAGCTTTTATCAAGTCAAAACTTCTGATGGGTTAGGCTTGGTAGCTCGCCGCCCAGATGGCACCTTGCGGTCACTGGCTAACGGTACGTTGATCAAGTTTTTGGGTGAGGGACGACGTGGAGCCAGTCTGTTGGTAGCTGGAGAAAAGGCACCTGTCGTGGTTGATAACTTCGACTTCCGTTCTTTAGTGACCATTGCTTCGAGTGCACGTTTCGCTGGCAAAATGCGCATCAAAACCTTGGAACCAGGAGGCTATGTCAACCTTCGCAAAGAAGCCACAGTTTGGGGAGGCAATGAAACGTTGATTGCGGGCGTGTTGAAAGATGGCACCGAAGTCAGCGTCCAAGGATTGGCTCCTAATACCTCAGAGTTTTACTATGTTATAGCTCCTGGAGGGTTAGAGGGATATGTTACCAACTCATACTTGCTTTGTAATGCTACCTAAGCGATCGCTTCAGATGAACTAAACAGGGTTACTTGACGGCACTGAAAGATCTGAATTTAGAAATTAGCGCCGCGATCGCCCCATCCAGTTGCAGCGCCGACACCTCCAAACTACTCATCTGGGTCAAAGCAGTTCGCCTGAAAGTATGAGTGCTAACCCCCATCAGCCCCAGGCGATCGCGCTGGTGACACAAAACTGACAAGCTTTAATATTCAGAAATTTTCGGAATTTGAGTTAGATGCTAAATGGGGCGATCGCGCCACTGATTAAGTCCCCTTAGTAGTGCGATCGCCTTACCTCTAAGGTGCCCATCTGTCCCTATGAAGACCCCTTCAAGCACCGTTGTTGATGCTAGTTGGGGTGGTTTTTGTGGGTGAGCTAGGTGCTGGGATGGTTGGCAGAGCAGGCGATCGAACTTTTGAATTGGTTTGAATTGGTTTGAATTGGGGTTTTAGGCCCCTTGAGTCCGTGCAGGCGGGATTTGGGTCAAAAGGGGCCAATTCAAAAGTTCCGGTGGGGGAGGAGGCGATCGCTGCTTCAGGTACAGTTCATATTCAGAGGATATGGGCTCAAGATTAAGGCAGCTCTATGCTTTTGTAGAAGCGGCTTTAAGCGCTTAAAATTCAAACTAATTAATCTCTCAAATCGAAGCTCACTGCGTCGGCTAGCGATCGCTTCATTGCCGAATGCCCTCTATTGCTCAAGTCACGGAATATGCTTAGCTCATTCATTCCAGAACGCTTCGTCTTTATGACCACGGGAGGAGAACAACTGCGATCGCCGCTTCCACATGTTGCATCAGCTCAGCTTGGGATATCTCCGGCTGGGTCTGCAATTTTTGAGCAATAATCTGGCACAGTTGAGCGATCGCCTCTGGCATGGTCACGGCTCAGACTAAGGATTAGCAGGTTTGTCATGGCCGTATTGATGAATCTCACCGATGTAAGCAGTCCCGCCTTCCACTTTGGTTTGCCAGCCTCGGGCGTTGTCGTAATTGTTCTGAGTCATGCTGCTGTTATCCACCAACTTGCCAGCATGAATCTCTTGTGCGATCGCCTGCACTTCAGTAGCAAAGTCAGGATAGTCTTCCATTGCCACATCCAGGTATTTAGCAACTGTGTCAATAGCCGTGCGATCGCCCTGTTCAGCTTTGGCTAGCGCTTCATCGAGCTTTTCGGACTTACCCCGTAGCCTTGTCCAAATGGCTTTGCGGAGGTCATCCATTTTGGCGATCGCTTTTTCAGTAAACTTCTTGGCCAGTTCCCCTGCTCCTGATTCGATCGCTTTCTGCACAGCCAGGGTGACGATCGCTCCAGCCGTGAGTGTGAATGCGTCTGCCATAACTAGTTCTTCAAAGAGAATTATTGCTTCTGTTATAGCCTGCTTTATAAAGCGGAGGTACGGTTTGACACCTTTGTGGAGCGGTAAGTAGATAGCAATTGTTGGCCGCGATCGCCCAATTGGTGCGCGATCGTCTCCAGTTTTTCAAGGGCCAGTGGGGAAGGGTAGGCACGGTTGGTTTCCCAGCGGTTGACAGTAGGGAAGGTGACGCCCACTTTGGCCGTAAACTTTTCCTGGGTCAGTTCCAATTCCTGACGCAGAGAACGAATCAGTTCACCGATTTGGGTTTGTTGGCTAGAGGTCATTGCTTTGAGTCCTGATGGTTAAAGAACTGCTTCTAGGGTAGGGCATGGCTTAAGGCTTGATATAGCAGGTGTAGTAGTCTGGGTCACCGTTGGGAGAGGCGAGCGCGCAGAACTTTCAGGTTGTTGCGGAAGAAAACAGTATCTGGGTGGTCGGCTCCTAAGCAGTGATCGGCAATGTCTATAGCCTGCTGCAAAAGGGGCTTCGCAGCCTCATAGCGCCCCTGAGCATAGTAGAGTCCTGCCAGATTATGAAAACTGTGAGCCACATCGGGATGCTCCGCTCCCAGCAGCCGTTGATTCAGTTCTATGCCCTGTTGATAGAGGGACTCAGCCGCCTCATAGCGCCCCTGAGCACAGCAGAGTCCTGCCAGATTATTGAGACTTTGAGCCACATCGGGATGCTCCGCTCCCAACAGCCGTTGCCTCAGTTCTAGAGCCTGTTGATAGAGGGGCTCAGCCGCCTCATAGCGCCCCTGAGACTCGTAGAGTGCTGCTAGGTTATTGAGACTTTGAGCCACATCGGGATGCTCCGCTCCCAACAGCCGTTGCCTCAGTTCTAGGGCCTGTTGCAACAGAGGCTCAGCCGCCTCATAGCGCCCCTGATCCCGGTAGAGCAATGCCAGGTTATTAAGACTGGTAGCAACAAGGGGATGCTCCGCTCCTAGCAGCCGTTGATTCAGTTCTAGGGCTTGTTGCAACAGGGGCTCAGCCGCCTCATAGCGCCCCTGATCCCGGTAGAGCAATGCCAGGTTATTGAGACTGATGGCTACAGTGGGATGCTCCGCTCCCAGCAGCCGTTGATTCAGTTCTAGGGCTTGTTGATAAAGGGACTCAGCCGCCTCATAGCGCCCCTGAAACTCGTAAAGTGCTGCTAGGTTATTGAGACTGGCAGCAACAAGGGGATACTCCGCTCCCAGCAGTCGCTGTCTCAGTTCTAGGGCTTGTTGCAACAGGGGCTCAGCCGCCTCATAGCGCCCCTGAGACTTGTAGAGTCCTGCCAGATTATTGAGACTGACGGCTACAGCGAGATGCTCCGCTCCCAACAGCCGCTGCCTCAGCTCTAGGTCCTGTTTATAGAGGGGTTCTGCTTCCTCATAGCGCCCCTGAGACTCGTAGAGTCCTGCCAGATTATTGAGACTGATGGCTACAGCGAGATGCTCCGTTCCTAGGCGGGTTTGCATTGTAGACAAGCACTGCTCACGCCAAGGCAACGCTAGGCCATAGGCTCCCTGCCCTTCGTAAAACTGTCCCAGTCCGATATAGAGCAAAATCAATTCTTCATCGCTGAAATACTCTGTCAACGCAAGAGCTGCTTCTGCCACATGGGGCATGGCAGGGGTGACCTCAGCAACTTTCGCTTGGGTAAGGGTATTAGGAATCTGCTGAGCCACCTCAACCATGACCTGACAGAACCGCTGCTTCAGTCCATCCGCCTGGTAGGATTGCGCGAACTTGGCTTGGAAAAACTCGCGAATCAGTTGATGGAGCTGATAGCGGCCCTGCCCCTGCCGTTGGAGCAGACTCAGCGTTATTAACCCCTGGTCTCGCGTCTCTTCTAATTCCTCTGTCTCCTGCTCTGCATAACACTGCTCTACTAAAGACCAGGGAATCGGCTCAGGAGCAAAGAGACTCAGCAGGTAGCCTAACTCTTGAGCGGGTTCACTCAACTCTTTCCAGCTCAACTCAAAGGCAGCCACAACCCCTAAAGCAGCCGTCATCCCATCTTCTACCTGAGACAAAGCCCTGGCTTCTAGCTGTTTTGCTTGCAAACGCTGCTGCATCTGGCTGATTGTCAAATCTGGTTTTCGAGCTAAATACCGACCGACAAGTTCCAACCCTAAGGGCAAGTAACCTAGCCAGCGACACAGAGCTTTGGCTGCATCTGATTGCTGCTCAATTCGTTCGGTTCCAGCCAGAGATTTGAGCAATTCTAAGGCAGGGGCTTCCTCGAGCACCTCGAGTGCCACCTGCTTGACCGAAGCTCCCAACTGCAAGCGAGTGGTCATCAACACTTTGAAGCGGGGTTCAACTGGAGGCAGGTAAGGACCGATCGCCTGATAATCGGTCACATTATCGAGTACCACCAGTGCATCCCCTGCTGGCCAGCGCCGCCAGCAGAAAGCCACTTGATCAGCCAACTCTAAACCATCAGGAATCGCTAGTCCCAATTGTGCCAGAGCAAAGCGGGTAATCTGGGAACCGAGATCCAGCTCTCTGGCCTGGAGCCAGCACACTCCACCGGGGTAGGTCTGCTGCTGGTAATGGAATAAGGCATACTGCAAAGCCAGCTCAGTTTTACCAATCCCTCCCATTCCCTGCACCGCAGTAATGGCAAGACGCTCATTCTGCTGCAACTGGATGTGCAACCGCTTTAAATCATCTTCTCGCCCCACAAACTTGACCGCACCCCTGTGAGGAATATTCTGGGGAATGCCTGTTACTTCAGCAGCCCGGCGATCGCTCAATAGCTGACTCAACACTGTTTTCAACACGTCCGCCTCAATGTGCCATTCCCCGATGTAAGCGGTTCCGCCTTCGACCTTAACTTGATATCCCTTCGCATTGCCCAAGTTAATTTGAGTCGAACCCGCTCCTTGCAATGACGCTAACCACTGTTGCAACTCAGTTTCAGGTAAGGCATTTAGAATCGCCTGAACTTGCTCTCGGGCATTGGGAGAGATTGTCATAGAGCGTGTGTCTGCTCTGATGGAGTCTGGGCCAGTAGGGAAGGAGCGATCGCATCTGGAATCAAGCTATTCAGTGGCTCAGGCATACTCAGCTTGCACAGAGAAAATACTTCTTCCTGTTATAACTCACTCTATATAGCCTGCTATGACAACTCATACCCGCTACAAAGCCACTAATGGTTGCTCCCGTGACTGCCACCCCTGGTCTCAACAGAGACCTTAAAAGCAGATGTCTAAACTTTGGACAACGAGCAGGGATGAGCAGCAGTTCAGTGACGAGGTTACGTTCCCCAATTGAGGAAAAGTTAAATGGCCTTATTTCACGGGCAACCTTGATAGAGTCGTGCCTGAGCGGCAAAGCAGCATGAAGTTGAATCTTGATTATAGAAAAATGCCGATTTTGCCCTACAGGCAACGTAGTGATTTGCCATCTGAGCCTGGGATTTACTATGTCGGTCATCCCGACGAGCCAGTCATGTATGTGGGTCTGGCACGTAACTTGAGAAGACGACATGTAGCTCATCATCGCCAAGGGCAGTTTAGAGAAATGCAAGGCGCTGAAATTCGCTACAGGGTTTTACCCGATCCAGTACCGAAAAGAGCTATAGACCTAGGTAAAGTTTTGGCTAGGCTGGAGAAACAGGCGATCCAGCATTATCGGCCATCCTTAAACGGGACACCTGTTCCAACTCAACCAAAAATAATAGCGTGCGGCACAGGCTTACTACTGCCTTTGAGCGGGACGCCTGTTCCAGCTCGAACAGAAATAATAGCGTGCGGTACAGGTTTATTACTGCTTCGTATAGAGGGGTAGAGTAATTGGATTTAAGCCAGTTTGTAGAAGCTCAGTAGACTAACAATGCATTCACCACTCTGTATCTCGAACAGAGAGCTTAATTTGGGGACAGATCGCTCTCGTAACGTAGAACCTAGACCAAGCTTTGAAAATCAGAAAATTTCTAATTTTGGACTGAGTGCTCCGTAAGGTAGGGCGATCGGGTTTGGTGTAGGGAAGAGACAAGAAGAGACGGAAGGGGATCGTCATAGTGCCACCAAAGCCTACTAGCTTCGATGCTTATAAAGAAGATGGAGTATCTTCCCATTTAATAGTTTCAAACTTCCGAAGCTTTTCCTGAAGCTTTTCCTGAAAACTCTCTTCAGCCCTTTCTAAAGTGTCAGCAAAGCTCTGATGCCTGTCTTTGTCGAAAGCAAATAAACGCCATAATCCTACCCGGCAACCCTGAGAGTACAGACCACGCGCGAAAATGCCTCCCTCATGGCGCTCAAAGGCCCAAACCCTTTTAGAACCAAAGCGCTCGATATACATTGCCGGTCGTGGATGATCACTGAGGAAGTCTGCACCAACAAACTTAGAGACGTTCGGCACATGACTAGGAGACTCAGGTTTGCGCTGTCTTCCCTGATCCATCACATTGAGACTTGGGAAAATTGATTCCCAGTCTTCAACAACCAGTGAACCACAGGCTTTCTGTATAGAGCCATGCGTGAACTCCCGGTAAATATCGACAGACGGCTCCCATTGTCCAGACGCTTCAGCAGCAGATTGAGAAAGTGTTAACACCACATCCCTTTCAAAAAAGCCGAACGAGGTTTCTAGGTTAGGTTCATTTGCATAGGCCATGTACCTTACAACCCTTTTCATCGGAGCTATTAGCATGTTCTCTACCTCAGCTCTGATTAGCCCTTGATCTAAAACGCAGATCGATTGCATGAAGTCAGGTATCGGCACTTTACGAGTATCAAGTCCTTTAGCGCGAAGAACACTATATCGAAATGAGACAGGTAAGCTTGAATCGAAGAGGTAAAACTGCTCTAGAGTTTGTAGTAAATTTTTTGTTTTACATCCAGAAAAAGCAACGATCGCCGTGTATGGCCGAAATCTTTGCCGCTCCATGGAATACAGGTTATGTAGGCCATCAAACTTTTCTAAGTCTTGACGTAATTTATTTGGGGTTAAGTGCCTAGTTACCTCAATTATTACTCTTATAGATTCTGGGGTTACAATCACAAACTCATCGGCCCGAAACAGAGGGGGAAAGGTCTCTGCATCCCAAATAAGAATGTCAAACTGTCGCGATACGTTTCGGGTGATTTTTCGTTCACCGTTAGTGTTTGTATTGGCTTCGAGGGTTGAGACAAACCCAGTAGAGACCTCGAAGCGTTGAGGGATTCGTCTTCGAAGGTAGGAACGAACCACATACTCTAAATTTTGTCCTTCGGATGGATGGTGGACGCCATCCATCCAGAATGAAAGGCTCTGAGCCATTTCACGTAGTTCGCGAGTTTGTTGAGCGGCAGCCTCCCGCATCTGCTCTAGAGTCACTTCACGTCTATACATTGGTTTTTTGAGTTTTGAGGCGTCTAGCAATACTCGTAATTAGTTGTCGCACTTATCTGTGAGAGTGAGGACTAGGATAACGATCGCGTGTCTTCTGCTGACTCAAAGAAACACAAGCTATAACAGAAGTTATATTACCCGCTCCGTAGCTTACACTCTCGGTTTCATTGCCAAAGTCCAGTCTCATGCTCACCAGCGAACAACCCCAAATTGGTCAGACCATCCGGGAATTGAGGCAGCAACTGAAGCTGTCCCAGGAAAAGTTTGCAGCCAAGCTGGGGGTGTCTTTCCAGACAGTGAACCGTTGGGAGAATAACCGCACTCAACCATCACCGATGGCTTTGCAGCTGATTGAAGGGATGCTCAAAAAACAGAGATAGCATTCGTCCGCTGCAAGCCGTTAAACACAACTAAAATGAACCGCATTGAACTCTTAAAACTTATCGAAAAAGCACTTGAGCTATCGCTGGTTTCTGACGTATCGCTTCGACGTTTGATCGAGGTTGCAGCTAGGGTTGCAGAGCATGTTGACGATTTGGAAGCCAAAATCTGGCTCATATCAGAGCGTGATGCGCTAACAGAAGAGGAGCGCAAGCGATTTAGAATGATGCTTGTCGAAAGATTCGGTGAGCAGGAGGCTCACATTCGATGGAAGCAATGCATCCAGAAATTTATTTCATCGCGCGAACTCAGCGATTGTGATTCTGAACGGCTAGGGATCGAAAAGGGGCAGAGCTTAGGAATGAGTGTTGCTGAGATTGAAGATTCAATCCAATTTTTTGAGGAAATGGCTGACACAATACCTAGTCGTACCCCAGCGAATCTGCCTCCGCAAGAGGAGCGGAAGTGGCACATGATGAACTTAGAATCTTCCGAAAAATACAAACTTTCAATTCTTTTCAGAAGACAGGTTCTTGAACGTATCAGAAGAAAAGTGATTGACTTCCTCATCACGAGTGAAGCTAAACTTTGGCTTGCTGCCGAAGCAGAAAGCCTTTTTGTTGGGCCAAGCAAGAAAGTGCAGGATTGGCTTGCAGCTAACGCGCCCAATGGACTTGAACAACTTAAGATGGCTCTTTGCCGACTTGAGGAGGGAGGATTGGAAGCGCGCACACATGCACTAACTTCCTTGCGGCGTCTGATTAAAACTATTGCCGACTTCCTCTATCCACCCATGAATGAACCTGTGCAGTGCTCTGACGGCATAGATCGACAGCTTGGTGAAGATCAGTATCTCAATCGGCTACGTGAGTTTGCGGCTGCGCGCATACAATCAAAAACGTCGAAGAACCTTGTATTCAGTGCTTTCGAAGACCTAGATCGTCGATTAGACCTTGCTCATGATCTTGCATGCAAGGGTGTTCATGCTGAGGTAACAGAGTTTGAAGTGAGATTATGCATCATGCAAACTTACTTTTTACTCGGAGAAATGCTTGCACTTAAAGAAGACGAGACGATGGATAGGTAACTGTATGCCCAGTACCTATCTTTTCATTGGAGCCGAACAGACATAATTATTGAGCGAGCATTTGCCTCAATCGCGCGGTCGCTCAGTAGCCGCCAACAACTCCAAGCCTCACACTCATCTTCGTTAGTCAGTTGTCCCAATTTGGGACTTGTAGCGATCGCACAAATATACAGACTCCTGTCTAAGTACAAACTCATCAAAATGAATCTTGAAGATACCTTTATTAGCTGGACTAAACCATCAAGCGACAGTGAACAAGATAAGCAAGAGCGTACAGAGCGAATGATCCGCGATGCAATCAACGCACACGAGCCTTTTGAAAATTGTCTGCTAAGCGTATATGCAAAAGGCTCCTACGCTAATAACACTAATGTTCGGGCTGATAGTGATGTTGATATAGCTGTAGAGTGTACAGAAGCAATTTATTGGGGGGAGGCTGAGCAAGGAACGTATGAGCCTAGTAGCCCATATCAAGGCATATGGACACCGAAAAAGTTGAGATCTGAGCTTGTAGCTGCTCTGGAAAAGAAATTTCCAGGACAAGTTGATACATCTGGTTCAACTGCTATCCAAATCAACTCTAGTTCAGCCAGGGTGGATGCAGACGTAGTGCCCTGCTTCACCTATCGTTATTATTTATCTTCGAACAGCTATATACAGGGAACGAAGATATTCACCAAAGGTGATAAAAAAATAGTTAACTACCCTGCTCAACAGCTACAAAACGGCAAGGATAAAAACAAGCGTACTAACAATGCTTATAAAAAAGCAGTTCGCATACTCAAGCGGGTTGAAAACGCAATGGTTGGTCAAGAGGTTTACCAAGAATTGCCATCTTATTTCATCGAATGTTTAGTTTATAACTGTCCAGATAAGGTCTTTGCTCACAAAACTTGGACAGAGGTAGTGCAAGATGTACTAATACACATTTGGCAGAACCTTCAAGGCGAAGAATCAGCCAGTGGTAACGATCGATGGCGTGAGGTAAATGAATGCTTTTATCTTTTCCATAATGAACAGAAGTGGAAACGAAGTGATGGAAGAGAATTCGCCCACACAGCTTTGAATTATCTAGGCTACGCTTCATGAATCGAGGCATCCTTGTTCAAGTTATTGCAGCGATAGTCGTTACCGTCTTCGCCGCTGGAATATGGTTTACTGGCGGAACCCTAGACCTACAGTGGCTCCGTTTTTTCTCCGCCGCTGTCTTTGTATCGGTTACTGCTCTTACTATCTGGGATCACTGGGCTTGGCATCTGCCCTTTGTCCAGAAGCTCCCAAAAGTTCCACGCGATCTGCGGGGTACATGGAAGGGGACTTTAGAATCATTTTGGATCGATCCCACAACGGGATCGTCTCCGTCAGTCAAGGTTGCTTACTTAGTGATTCGTCAATCTGCAACTACTGTTTCAGTTGTTATGCTGACGAATGAATCCAGGTCTAAGTCGTCTCTCGCTGTAATTTCCGATGATGGAGTCAGTGGATCACTCGACTATATGTATTTGAATCGACCTGATAGTCGTTTTGAGAATCACAGTAGAATGCATCATGGTTCCACCTCGCTTGATATTACTGGAAAGCCTACTGTTCGGCTGCAAGGTAGATACTGGACTAACCGTGATAGTAAGGGTGAGCTAGATTTTACTCAGCGAGTCATGCAATTTGCTGACGATTTTCTTCAGGCAGAGACTCTTTTTAATTCTAGGCAGAGCAATCAACCTGTCCTTAAGCCAGCATCTGCCTCAATCGTGCCACAGGAAAAGCCGCAGCTAGAAAATCCCAAGGCTCCCACTCCTCCTCATTAGTCAGGATGTATTGCTCTCCTTCAATCAATTGACTGGCAGTCACCAACCTCAGCTTATGAGCTAAGTCGAACCATTCTTTGAAGCCTGGTTCTGCTGCTTTAACTGCTTTGGGGTGTTCACTGGCTCCCAGTTTCCAGCATTGACTAATCGCATCCCTGAGCAAGCCGATCGGATTCCTTACCTCATGCCTGTCTCGATACTCAACGGCAGCAGCTAGGGCATCCGTGACCACGTTCAATGGAGCGGCTAGAACTTCAGCCTTCAAAGGCGAGGTAAGCGGAAATCCTGCTTGTTCAATTTTTTCAAAAATTGCTTCGTGAGCAGCGGCGGAAGAGTCGTCCTCTGCAACCTGTTCCACTTCTGACCCAGATGCTTTTAGAACGGGTTGAGACTTAACAGGAAGGGGTGCGCTTACTAGCTCGGAGAATTCCCCTAAATCCATAACAACAGGGAGGGTGGGTGGCTCCGTTGTTGTGGTGTCTATTGAGGTCTCTAGAGTGGAATCTATTTCTATATGATCACCATTCGTTTTGGAGTTGATGACCCCTGAGCTAGGAGATGAACTCCCAGAATCCAAGGCATCATCTCCTAGATTTGTGAAATGAGACGGAGCAAGGGTTTTAGCCTGTTTTTGGGCGATCGCTTTTTCAATGGTTTCCCAATTGAGTTGGTACTGGTAGGCGCGATCGTATTTCGCCTTAGGGTTGTTGCGCCGCTTGAGCAGGCACAGTTGGTTGGTCAGTTTGTCGAGGGCTTGGCGGATGGTTTCAATGCTGTACTCCTCAAACAGGTGCTCTCGAATTTGCTCCAGAGTGAGACGTACCCAATCATCCAGCTTGTGCTTGGCTTTCCACTGTTGCCAGCCTTCGATGATGGCAATGATTTTAGCGGCGCAGTAGTTGCGCTGGGTGATCTGGACGTACTCTTTGCAGAGCTTGAGGTAAGTCAGGTTAGGAGAGGTGCTGCTCATCATGGTTGCACCTCTCGCAGCTCTAGGTCTTGCTCCTGTACATCTTCGATCCCAGCGCTCTTGCAACTGTCTGGGTCCACTTCAACTAAGTAGGACCAACCCACCCCCTTCAGGCTGTGAGCAATTTCAGCGGACATGCGAGGAGTCCAGTACTGTAAGCCTCGGATGATGCCCCAGTGCACACAGCCTTGGAGCCCAGACCATTGCACTACCTGCCCAAACTGATACTGAGGCCCAGGCAACTCTGCGGGGAGGGGGAGCATACGGATTTCTGATTTCTGATGAAGCTTTGGCATTAGACGGCCTCCCCGATCGCATCGCTGAGACGGCGATATTCCGCTTGATGGATGTTGCCAGTTGCAAGCCCTGATCCTCGCCAGACAGAAAAGCAGAGCGACTTGACTCTGCTTAAGATTTCAGTGGCACGGTCGTGATTGAGTTGCACTAAGTGGCTCGCGCGCGTGGATTTAGACTCCACTAACACGGAGTCGGATAGGATATTCATGGCTTCACCTTGGTTAACAGTTGGAGGTGGAGTACAGAAGCGATCGCGAAGTTTCTCAGGCCGAGCGATCGCCTTCAACTTTTTAAGAACTAAATGCTTGTGCGAATTCTAGGGGCGTGCAAGCAAATACGTTGAAGACAAGAACATATTCATCAGGGTCAAGTCTTGGGATAGCCCGACCTGACAACCAGTTACGAATCGTTTGTGGGCTTTTGTTGAGGCGTTGAGCAACCTCTTCCGGTGTTAGCTCCACCCGTTTCAGTAACTCGTTGAAGCGGTAAAAGATGATGCTCTAACGTTCTCGGAATTGACGTTATATTCTGGCTGCAACCTCGCAATCCAAGCTGACTCTAATGATGAAAGTAAATAGCGATCGCAGCATTCTTCCAGAATTTGAAACCTGAAAGTCTCAGCTTTGTAGTTCTTCCAGTCTTCAAGAAGTCGCTTATTGTTATGGCTGCCTGAGGTTAAGGCAAAAATATGCTGACGATATCGCTCCTCTATTCGCTTGGCTCTACCTACATACTGGGCACCAGTCACCAAGTTGGTGATGCAGTAGACACCAGAGGTCACGCAAGTTCCCCTCTCTTCTTGGCTTCATCTACTGCCTCTTGACAAATCACTTCAATCAGATTGCTGAGCGATCGCTTTCTGGCCTTTGCCAAAAGCTCCAAATCAGCTTTAAGTTCTTCATCTACGTAGAGAGAAACTCTCTTTTTGTCTGTCGTCACGTCTGTCGCAGCTGGTTGTACTAACATAGCGCCTCTTTGAACTCTACTACAGTAAAGTTAGTCCAAGGTAGCGCTACCGTCAAGCTACTATTTACACGAATTAACTTTACTTTTGCATTAAAGTAGCGCTACTATAGTGCGAAGAGAAGACGGTCACGCCTGGAAAACGAACCGCCCTCTCTCTGAAATAAACCTTAAGCCAAAGGTCTTAACCACTATGGTATACGCACCTGACCGCGTCGAGCCAATCGCGCCTGTTTTTGCTGAAGAAGAGCTGGGCTTTGGCCGCATTCAAGCAACAGCTCAACTAGAACTTGAAACCTATCTAGAGGAGCAAGTTCGTTCTATTGCTCCAGCCCGCATCGACAGCCTCTCCTTAGCAGATGGCTACACCTATCTCTCGGTGATAGATCAAGACCGTCCGCTCACGAAACAGCCCATCCGGTTAATCATCCAACTTGAAGATTGCCAAGGTAATGAACGGCTCGTGGACCTCGTAACTAACAACGATCGCTTTGCCTTCATTACTCGCATTGTCCGCAACCACTTTGATGCTTGCTGGAAAATCAATGAAACCTGGACTCCTGAGGATGGCTGCCCATTCTAATTAGTCAAAAAAAGCGCTCGCTCCTGCATCTACCAAGCGGGGCGATCGCTCTAGTACTGAATTCTTTCTCACGTTGCAGCAAACCACAGTAAAACATCATCCCTGCCCTTACAAGGTCGCCGCAGTCGCTCAAGAGTACAGCCACCCCTCCGAATAAAAAGCAACCGTCCCTCCTACGCTAGAGCGATCGCCATTACTTACAGGGAAATTAGTAATTTCTTTACTTACGCTCCAGCAAATCATGATGACAATCCAGCCGTACTGCTACGCGATCGCTTGAGTTAAGTGAAGGGGAAAGGGGTAATGCTCATCTCGGTGGCTTGGTTGCATTCTCAGATCGGGAAAATTAGAGGGGCGATGGCTGAACTGAGCGAAAACAGTTTTAGCTACTAGATGGAAGTCCTGCGTTCTAACCTGAGCAGTTGTGTAAACCGAAGTTTAGCTGAAAGGCTGAACATCCCAGCGATCGCACCTATTGAGCTTAGTTTGGACTAAATCACTGTTGAGTCATGAATTAAAACCCCAATTGTGCCCTGAGCCGCGCTCATCGACGCTAACGGTTTGTCGTCAATCGCTTGAAAAAATAATGGGTTTCAGCTATCCAAGGCAGTACAATAACCCAAACAATTGTTTCAGGAGTAAAAGTAAAGAGAAAAGGAATAAATACTGACTCGAAAACGTAATCCAGTCACTGTTATTTCTAGTTCTGATCTGACCACCCATTGACTAGGTGAACTAATGCCTTCAAACGGTAAGTCAAAAAGTTCAAAAGCCAAAAACACCGAGTCTCAATTAGAACTCAGCGAAATAGCTGTACGTCCAGCTAAGGGTGGCAGGAAACGGGCCAGTCGAGCGCGGACACTCTCTGAAACCAAATTCCCCCTGTTCACGCACAAGCAGGTTGAAATGACGGCAACAGGTGCACCTGTTATTAGTGCAACTCAGGCTTTTTTGCGGCATCCCGATTGGAGCGAATACGAACAGAACCGCCTTTACTTTCGTCGCTCTTTCGGTAAGGGGCGGCACATCGAGTTTTACATCCTCAACAAACAGAAGCATCAACCTGGCTTCATCACCAGCTTCGCTGAACCAGAAATTCTACGGCTTTACGGCATCCATGCTGCTCGCCTCCATGCGGTTTTCGCGACTTACGCCGCTCAACAGGAAGAGCCCTGGAAAGAAACGTTCACCCTTCTGGGGAGTGACCTGATCAAAATTCTGAGGATTCATACAGGTAACAAACTTAAAAAGGCCGACAAGTTGAAGGCGATCGCAGATCTAGCCTGGGTATTAGGCACTTTGGGTGCCAAGATTCAGTGGCAGGAAGGCTACTTAGATCTGACCATTATTGAGCGATCGCTGATCTGGATTGTGAATGTCAAAGAGCAGTATCAGAACGACATCAATGGCAATCCGGGTGAGTTGATTGAAGTTGAAGTTGAAGTTCAGGCGGGCCAGTGGACACGCAACTTTCTCAATCGAGAAGGGGAGAAGCGGCGGACTGCGCTGTATCAATACGGTTTCATTAATCAAGATGTACTCTCGATCGACCCCTACAAAAAGGAATTGGCAGCAGCACTGGCACTTTATCTGATTCAAAATCGGCGTTCCCACCCCAGCGGAAAATACCGTATTCAGACGTTGCTGGAAGCTGTCATGTCAGTTCAGGAAGTTGACCTGATTCGGAAGGAGAAGCTAAAACGTTCCCGCTTCGTCAAACGGTTCTACATTTTGCTGGAAGACTTAACCGAGGTTAAATTTGCCATCCAGTTCGATGAAAGCTTTCCCAAAGACCTACTGCCTAGTTGGGCGGTAGCACCAAAGGGAGTGGGCGACGAATTTGAATCAGCAGATAGTACTACCCAAGAGCAGCGAATGCCAGATGGTTTCTTTGATACTTGGCTTCAAGGAATCGTCATTATCATCCCACCCGCGCCTATTGAGGGAGAATTAGTCCGATTTGAAAAAAGCAAAGCTGAGATAACCAAACAGCTCTCTAAACCCGGTGGCAGGAAGCTTCTAGCACCTAATGCCTCAGAAGATATCATTACTATCGATACAGAAGTTATCGAGGACGAGGCTTTTCCAGATCAAAAATTAACAGGCGCTATGGTTAAGAAGCTGCGCCAAGAAGCAAGATTGAGCCAGATGGATGTGGCGATCGCGATGGGGATGAGCCAGAGTTGGGTTCGCAACATCGAGAATAAGTTGCAGGACAAACCCCTCAAGCCCTTGTATGCTGAACGTCTCAGCAGAATTCTAAGAATTTCTCATTAGACCCAGTAGAACGAGTACAAAAAGTGTTTGGAAACTTTCACTAGGTAATACGCTGATACTCCTTTAAAGAGCTGCTTTTTAGCTACCTTCAAAGGTTTTAAGTAGGAAGTACTTGATAACTTCCACTGAGTGATACGCAGGAAGTACTTGATAACTTCCACTAGGCGATACGCTTAAAATCAAGCTCTCCACGTTAGTCAGCAGGAATCGGCAAAGTTACTCAAAAACTTCCACTGAGTGATACGCAGGAAGTACTTGATAACTTCCACCAAGTGATACGCGGACCTATTCCTCCAATAATTTTTGGCAGAAAAATGCCTAAAAACGTCTAAAGTACTCGTTTTTTTCCACTGAGTGATACGCAACAGCCAATTTAAGTACTAATTCAGAAATTGCGAAATTCTTTATTAGACAAGGGGTTTGGCTTTTTTATGTCTATCCTTAAGTACTTAAAAGTACTAATTTTTTTCCACTGAGTGATACGGAAACTTCCACTGAGTGATACGGAAACTTCCACTGAGTGATACGCAAGATTTTTGAAACCCTTGCGTAGTAATCTTTTCAGGCTTTAGTACTTGTCTGATCATATTGATCAATTTGATCAGATCTCACTTTCTTTAGTCTAAAAATCGAGGGTGCTACTCTTTTGAGGCAGAAATGTCAGGTTTCACCCCAGAGAGCTATGTTGGTCCATCGCTTGGAAAGTAAGAGTAGCAATTTAAGTTCCTTGTTCTTGGGAAACCCGACACCTGCCTCTACACCTAGCCTTCAAAAAACCCAGTCAGGTCGGTTCTCCCAAGCCGCCGCAGATCATGTTCAAGAATGGCAAGAGAGTGGCGTTGACCTCGGCATTATTGCGCTCAACGTTGAAACCCTCACCGACACGGCTACCAGCAGTTACGCCGATAGTCTTTTCCCGATCGCCGAGCGACTGAACTGGAACATTACCCGCTTCGGGCAAAAACCCCGCTCCCACCTGCGCGGTTGGTGGGTCAGTGGAGTTGACCCGCTCAACCGCTGGCAACCAATGGACTGGGGCCGCTTCAAACCAGATGCTGCTACCCCGGTCCTGGATCGCGCCAAAGGCAAGCCTGCCAAGTACCTCAGCCCCAGCCTCGGTCCTGGCTCGAGTCGCCTGGTCCTGCTGGATGTCCCGCCCCATATCTGGAACCAAGTCGCTCAGCGCTACAACCTAGCGATCGCCCCCGAAGATCGCCCTCTCGGTTTCTGGCACTGGGTTTGGGAGAACAACGTTCCCGTCATGCTCACCGAAGGCGAGAAGAAAGCAGGTTGTTTACTGACGCAGGGATACGCCGCGATCGCCCTGCCCGGTATCTTTAACGGCTACCGCAGAAACCCTCAGTCGCTTATCCCCGAGCTCGCTCACTTTGCCACGGCTGAGCGCTCGGTTTACATTTGCTTCGACTATGAAACCAAACCCAAAACCATTCGAGACCTCACCCTAGCCACCACCAAACTGGGCAAGCTGCTGGAGCGTGCCGGATGCGTGGTTCAGGTGCTCTCCCTTCCCGGTCCGCAAAAAGGCGTGGATGACTTGATTGTGGCTCAGGGGCCTCAGCCCTTCGCTGCCCTCTATGACGCTGCCCTGCCCCTGCAGTTCTGGCTCGCCTCACAGCTTTGGTCACTAACTTATCAACCCACCCTCACCATAGACACGCCTTACCTGGGTGAGCTGCCCTACCCCAGTTCCGGTTTGGCCTGCATCAAAAGCGCCAAGGGTACTGGGAAGACGACGGCGCTCCAGTCTTTGATTCGCCAAGCGACCCACACCGGACGGAAAGTTCTGGTCATCACCCACCGCATCCAGTTAGGTCGTGCCATCTGCGACAGCCTCGGCATTGACTGGATTGAGGAGGTGAAGGAATCCGATACCCAGGGCTTGCTCGGCTACGGACTCTGTATTGATTCGCTGCATCCCACTTCCCAAGCTCGCTTCAATCCCCAATTCTGGAAAGGGGCGATCGTCATCCTCGATGAAGTCGAGCAAGTGTTATGGCACGCCCTCAACTCCAGCACCTGTTATGAGCAGCGAGTCAAGATCCTAGAAACCCTCCGCGACCTGGTGCAGGTCGTACTGGGCAGTGGGGGCCTCATCATTGCTCAAGATGCTGACCTCTCAGATGTCAGCATTGACTATCTCCTAGGCTTAGCTGAAGCCGCGATCGCACCTTGGATAGTGGTGAACCAATGGCGACCCGAAACCGGATGGGCCGTGTCGTTCTACGACACCAAGAACCCAGCGAGACTGATTGCGCGGATGGAAGACTTCATTGCCCAGGGAGCCGTATTCGTCGCCCTGGACTCCCAAAAGGTCCGCAGTCGGTGGAGTTCTAAGAACCTCGAAACGTACCTGCAATCGCGCTACCCAGACAAACGGATTCTCCGCATCGACTCTGAGAGCGTCGCAGACTCCCAGCACCCCGCCTACGGGATGGTGGAACGACTCAATCAAGCCATCACCGGCTACGATATCGTCCTGGCAACCCCAACCATTGGCACTGGTGTCTCCATTGATGTATGGGGGCATTTCAAAGCCGTGTTTGGCATCTTCCAGGGCGTGACCCCCGATGCCGAATCCCGGCAGGCCTTGGCCCGAGTTCGAGAGCCGGTCCCTCGGTTCATTTGGGCAGCCCGATTTGGTCCAGGCAAAGTGGGGAACGGCAGTTGCAGCTATCAGGACGTGATTCACTCCACCACCAAAGCAGTGAAGTACAGCATTACCCTGCTCAAGGAAGTCGATTTTGACCTTGACGCCCAAACCGACCCGATCACGCTGCGGAGTTGGGCCAAGATGGCAGCCCGCGTGAATGTATCGCTGTGGAGTTACCGAAACGAGTTCCGCAATGGCTTAGTGATGGAAGGACACCAAGTCACGACCGTCACCGATGACCTGCTTCAGCCACTAGATGAGACCGTGGCAGAACAGGTGGTTCAAGACATCAAAGGGATTCAGGAAATGAGTTGCCTGAGAGAAGCAGAGGCGATCGCCTCTGCCCCCGTCATCAGCGCGAGCGAGTATGAGCGACTCAAAGACCAGCGGGCTAAGACTGCAGATGAACGCCATGCTCAACACAAGTATGAGTTGGAGCGCCGCTATGCCATTCCCATCACCCCGGAGCTGAAGATTAAAGATGATGAGGGCTGGTATGCCCAACTCAAGCTGCACTACTACCTCACCCATGACCCCGCCCTGGTCCAGTTGCGGGACCTCAAGGAATGGCAAGGACACCTCGAACGCGGTGACGGCAAAGTAGCGTTACAGGATGTGCGCCTGCTCACGGCTCAAGTTGAAACGCTGAAGGCGCTGGGGGTGCTCAACCTCCTAAATCCAGAGAAATCCATACGAGCCAGGGATGCCGATGTGGAGCAGCTCCGCCACCACGCGGTTCAGTACTCGCATGACCTCAAAGCGGTTTTGAATCTCACCATTTCCGAGAAGATGACGCCGATCGAGGTTGTACAGGCCTTACTGGGCAAATTGGGGCTGAAATTAACCTGTATGGGACGCGATGTCGCCCCCGATGGCCGACGCGGGGGCACCAGAGTTTACCAGTACCAACCCCCCGAGGATGGGCGAGAGACCATCTTTGCCCAGTGGCAACAGCGAGATACCCCTATCCAGCCCACCCAAGGAGGGTTAGCGCCTTCCATAACGATTGCGATCGCTCCCTCTGATCCACCCCCTGATATATATGTTTCAAACCAATCGGCAGGTGGCTCAAACGGAGTAGAGACAGCATTAAAAGGAAACCTTCAAATCAAAGGATCTCAGACAGGAGAATGCCTTACACCGGAGCAGGCAAGCGGCAGAAAAAGGGAAGAGGATAGCCCCCAGGGACCAAGAATTGAGGTTGGGAGTTTGGTGAAGCGGGTACAGCAGGCTTGCTACTGGATTGTGAAGCGATTAGAGGGAGCCACTGCCCGACTCGAGTATCCTCATGGCACAGAGGAAGGTACAGTGCCCTTGAATGAGCTGAGGCTGGTGGGTGAAGAGGGGATTCCTTAAACTTACTTAAATGTTCTCGCCTTACGCCTCATGGGAGTAGAGGATTCTAGAGGCAGGGAATTCCTACTTTTCCCAAAAATATCCGAGCTTTTTAATATTGAAAATTCTTCACTATCCAAAGCTAGACAGAGTGAATATTCTTGCATGGAAACTTCAGCTACTAATTCAGTCTCTCTCCCATTGAGACACACAGTAGGGTTAAGGGATTAAACAATATGGAGCCTAGAGACATCATTGTACGTCCAGCTCAACCGGAGGATAAAACCGCTGTTTTGAGCTTCTGTCGCCATACCTGGTCTCATGAAGAGGACTATATCGACGCTGTTTGGGATCAGTGGCTGGCAGAGCCTTGTGGGCAGATTCTGGTAGCTGTGTTTAACGACCAGCCGATCGGCATAACGCGAGTCGTACAACTATCTGAACAGGAAGGATGGTGGGAGGCATTACGAGTCGATCCGCAGTACCGAGGGCAGGGGGTAGTTCGTTGTTTAGACCCTGCAATCGAGCACTATTTTCAAACCAAGAGCATTTCGACCATTCGCTGCTGTGTGGCCAGTTGGAATAGTGCTATGCCAGAAATCTTCAAGCGACGGGGTTATCAACCGATTGCCTGTTATGTAGAGCATTCTGCGGAAGCGATCGCAGCACCGATTGAGCCACTAAGCCAACTCCAGGAGAGTGACTGTGAAGTTGCTTGGCAATTGATCCATCAGATTCACGGATCGCCCCCTCTATTTGTCTGTCGAGGTGCTAAATGGCAAACGCTCACGTTTGAGCAGTTACAGGAGCGATTACGGGTTGGAAAAGTTTGGGGGTACTGGCAGGATCACGAGTTACAGGGCTTGCTGATTCAAAGTCATTTGGAGAGTGCTGATTCAACATTGTGGGTCGGGTTCATCGCCGGAACTGTTGATAGTCTTCCTGTTTTGCTACAAAAGACGAGACATCTGGCAGTTCATCTAAAGTATCCCAAAGTCAGTGGTTTCTTTCCAAAGACGAATCATCTGCTAGCTGGACTAGAGCAGGCAGGCTATCTTGCTTCTCCAACGGATGAATTCTGGGTTTACGAGAAGAGGCGGGAGTGACCTACCAACGAACAATTGGTGAGTGACTAAAGGGAACAACACAACCTCATACTTTGCAATTGGCAGAAATTTTTGAGATTTCTACATTGCTAGACTTTTAGACCCTGCCTGTTCGCCCGCGATCGCTTCTAATCGGGTTCTATCTTGCTCTGACATCGAGAGCGTGATTAATTGCCTCATAGTCATAATGCAGCTCGTTTAGATGCTTAGTCAGAAAACTGGGCAACCTAACTTTGGAGCAAAACGTCTTCAAGAAAACAAGACTACTTACTTCCCTCATCAAAGATTTGGACGGAGCGGCATCAGATCACCGTTTGTCAAGGAATAAAAATGACATCTGCGATTCTCGAACCTGGGCAAATTATTCGAGTTCGTTCACGCCAGTACTTGGTTGAAGACGTGATTCCTTCCGTTTCACCGACAGGTGATACCAGGGTGCGGTTAGCGTGTCTTGAGGATGATGCTCAAGGTGACACGCTAGAGGTCTTTTGGGAACGCGAAATTGATGCTCAGATCCTTGAGGCTTCGTCTTGGGAATCGGTTGCTAGTCGAGGCTTTGATAATCCCCGTTATTTTTCGGCTTACCTGCACGCCCTCCGGTGGAATTGTGTCACGGCTACGGACCCGAAGCTATTTCAAGCTCCCTATCGAGCTGGGATTGAGGTAAAGGCATATCAGCTAGAGCCTCTACGAAAAGCGCTCAGAATGCCACGAGTGAATCTGTTTATTGCGGATGACGTAGGACTCGGAAAAACAATCGAAGCGGGTTTAATCCTACGCGAAATGCTGCTGCGGCAGAAGATTAAGCGAGTCGTCATCTCCTGCCCGCCCTCGGTGGTACGCCAGTGGAAAGATGAGATGGAAAGCCGCTTCGGTCTAACGTTTATCGTTTACGATCGCGACTTTGTTGCTTCCAAGCGACGAGAGCGGGGCTATGGCATCAATCCCTGGAAAACCCATACCCGCTTCATCATTTCCCATTCGCTGCTGCGGGACGAAACCTATGCGGCTCCTTTGCGTGACTGGCTACAGGATTTTTCAGCGGGGTCGATGCTGATTTTGGATGAAGCCCATAATGCGGCTCCTGCCAGTGCTTCTCGCTATGCGATCGATTCTCAATTGACCCGAACGATACGTGACCTTGCCCCTCGGTTTGAACACAAACTGTTCCTGTCTGCCACACCCCATAATGGGCACTCCAACAGCTTTGCTGCCCTGCTAGAAATTTTAGACCCACAACGGTTCTGTCGAGGAGTACCGGTTCGCAGTAAAAAGCTGCTCGACGCAGTAATGGTGCGGCGGCTCAAGCAGGATTTGCGAGAAATCAATAGTGCTGACTTCCCAAAGCGAGAAGTTATTCCAGTAGTCATTAAGGGTTTGCCGGAAGACTCGCCTGAGTTGAAGCTGGCTCGGTTGCTCCAACAATACCGAGCTTGTCGGGAAGAGCGATTGCAGGATGCTCCCAAAGCCACCCAGACGACTGCGATGTTGGTGATGACCTCTCTCCAGAAGCGTCTGCTGTCCTCAATTGAAGCCTTTGCCCGAACGTTAAGAGTTCACCGTAAGGCAACTGAGCGGCAAGCGGAACAGCAACCAATTACTCAACGAGGCTTAACCCTCCTGCAAGAGTCTCCAGGCGCAGATGATGATCGAGCAGACTTGGATGAAGACGAAGTGCTGCATGAAGAAGCCACCCAAATGGAGAAGGCAACTCAAGCCTCTGGTGCAGCTATTTCACAGCAGGAGTTAGACCTGTTGGAGGCGATGACCCAGATTGCGGAAAAGGCGCGTCATCAGCCGGATAGCAAAGTTAAAAAGCTAGAAACCTGGATACGACAGAATCTGTGTCCCTCCCTGGGAACACCAGAGGCAAAGTGGCTAAATCGGCGGGTCCTCATCTTTACCGAGTACACCGATACTAAGCGCTACTTGGAGCAGCAACTTGGAGCCATCATTGCCAACTCCCACCGGGAGCACGATCGCATTGATACATTCCACGGGGGAATGGGGGAAGAACGCCGGGAGTACATTAAACAGGCATTCAATACTGACCCTGCCCAACATCCTTTAAGAATTCTGATTGCTACTGATGCTGCACGGGAAGGGGTAAATCTCCAGAATTATTGCGCGGACTTATTCCATTTCGATGTGCCCTGGAATCCCAGTCGGATGGAACAGCGGAATGGGCGGATCGACCGTAAACTTCAACGCGAACCCGAAGTCCGCTGCCATTACTTTGTGCTGTCTCAACGGGTAGAAGATCGGGTGCTCGATGTACTGGTGAAAAAGACCAAGCAGATCCAGGAGGAACTGGGGAGCCTGTCGCCAGTAGTTGAGAAGCATGTGTCTCAGCTACTAGACAAGGGCATCCGGCAGGCTGATGTACAACAGCTAACAGAAGCGATCAACTCAGCTGACCAGGCAGATGGGGAGTCCAAAGAACGGGGTGGGGCAATCAGAGAAGAGTTAGAAGCGATTCGGCAGCGGCAGGACAAACTGCGGCAGCAGCAGGTGGAACTGGAAACCATGCTCAGGGATTCCAAGCTGTGGCTAGGGCTAGACGATCGCCATTTCCGCGACACCTTATCTGTCTCCTTAGAACTCATCGGGGCTGAGCCACTGAAATCATTGCAGGCAGCAGCGCTAGTAGAGGAAGAGGGTAGCCAGTGGTCTGTCCCAGCCTTAGACCAGCAAGCGGGAGCCGATCCAACCTGGGCAACCACACTGGACACGCTACGGGCTCCTCGGCAAAAGACGCAAAAGCTCTGGGATTGGCGCAAAGAAGCACCAATTCGTCCAGTGGTCTTTCGCGATCCTGGTTCTCTTGATGGCAAGGTCGTTCACCTACACCTGGAGCATCGCATCGTCCAACGACTGCTGGGGCGATTTCTCTCTCAAGGCTTTTTGCACGACGAGTTGACTCGTGCTTGTGTCTGTCGAACCGATGACCCGATCCCACGGGTGCTAATTCTGGGCAGATTATCCCTATATGGCGATCGCGCTGCCCGACTTCATGACGAGATTATTTCAGTGGCAGCAGACTGGATTGAGCCAGAAACGCGAGGGAGAGGACGGTTACGGCCCTTAAGTGAAGGCGAGAAAAAAGATGTAATGCAAATTCTGGAGGATTCGCTGGCACATCCTCGCTTAAGAGAAGTGCCACCTGCTTTGGTAGAGCGGCTTAAGCCCCATACTACACGCGATGTAGAGGATTTGTTGTCTCACCTAAAGCGCCGTGCCACAGAGCTGAGCGATCGCGCTAAACGCAAGTTGGAGCAACGGGGTGAAAAGGAAGCGGCAGAAATGAAAACGTTGCTAGAAGAGCAGCGCGATCGCATCTTGAAGCAGTTTCAGCAATACGAAATCCAGCAGCTGTCCTTATTCAATCCCGAAGAAATGCGGCAAATCGAGGCCGATCGGCGGCATTGGGAGGTCAGGATCACTCAGCTAGAAACAGAAATTTTGACTGAGCCAAAGCGAATTCAACAGACGTATCAGGTCAAGGCGGAACGCATTGAGCCTGTGGGAATTATTTACCTGTGGCCTGTGTCGAATTGAGGAGAGGGAACAATGGCAACTGATTTAGACATCCTCAGACACAAAGAATGGTTGGGTCTGCTACAACCTGTGGGTCTGGTCGTTTCACCGCCAGCATTGATCAAAGCGCAAGCAGTGATCGATCGCAGCAGACCGGTCGATCTACAAGATCGATTGTTAGCAGTCATTTCAACAGATCCTATTCCTCGTCATCAGGATGACAAGATCGCCTGGATTGAGAACTTCCCAGCATTTACGCAAAAGATTTTTGGGTGGCGCGATCGTGACCTCATCGGCGCATCCAACCAAGATGACTTGCCAGAAGAGGTATCGGTGTCTTTGCCCAGTTACGGGGAGGTATTGAAGCCGACGTATGCGGTTCGTGATCCGGACAGCGATCAGTGGGTTCTTTTGATTCAGGAAGTTGCGCCGGGGTTGCCTTTTGATGAGGATGATCCAGCCACTACAAACGGGCATGGCTGGCAAGCCAGCATTCAAGCTAAGTTTGAGCGGTTGCTGCGGGAGACGGGCGTTAATGCAGGACTGCTGGTAAATGGGATAGAGCTTCGGTTGGTCTACGCGCCTAAGGGGGAGTCTTCTGGGCATCTGACCTTTCCAATCCAAGCGATGACGGAGGTGCCGGGGCGGTTGATCTTGGGTGCGCTCGATCTGCTGCTGGGGGAGGATCGGCTGTTTAATGTGCCTGAAAATCAACGATTGAAGCGGCTGTTAGAGGATAGCCGTAACTATCAAGCAGAAGTTTCAACCAAGCTGTCGGGTCAGGTTTTAGATGCGCTGTGGGAACTGCTGCGAGGATTTCAGGCGGCGGATGCGGCAGTGAATGAAAAGATCCTCAGAGAGCTAGCTGAAACTGACCCACAGCATATCTATGGAGGACTGATCGCCACTTTGATGCGGTTGGTGTTTCTGCTGTATGCCGAAGATGAAGGACTGATGCCAGATGATGAAGTGTATCAGCGCAACTACGCGGTGTCGGGGCTGTATGAGAAGTTGCGAGAGGATGCAGGCAACTACCCGGACACAATGGATCAGCGGTATGGGGCGTGGGCGACGCTGTTGAGTCTGTTTCGTCTGGTGTATGACGGGGGTGGACCCACCGAAGAGTACCTTCCGGCGCGGCATGGGCAGTTATTTGACCCCGATGAGTATCCGTTTTTGGAAGGTCGCCCGATCGCTTCTCACTTTGCCACATTCGGCAGAATTGAAGCCCCTCGCATCTCAGATGGGGTGATTTGCCGGATGCTGGATAAGCTGCTGGTGCTGGATGGGGAGCGGCTGTCCTATCGTGCCCTTGACGTTGAGCAGATTGGCTCGGTCTATGAGGCGATCATGGGTTACGAGGTGGAGATTGCCCACGGACGATCGATCGCCGTTCGCCCGAAGGATGTGGTGGTTGATGTAGACAAGATTTTGGCAGCAAAGCCAGCCGATCGTGTTAATCTCCTGAAAACGGCAGAGTGTGAACTGAAAGGGGCAGCCCTGAAGGAGTTGAAGGAGGCAAAAACCGCAGAAGACATTGCCGCTGCCATTGGTCGGCGGGTTTCACTGCGAACCCCTAACTTGTTAGCGGCAGGCAGTCTGTTTTTGCAACCGGGAGAGGAACGGCGGCGATCGGGATCTCACTACACACCTCGGAAGTTGACGCAGCCGATCGTGGAGAAAACGCTGGAACCTGTGCTGAAGAATTTAGGAGAGCATCCCACACCAGAGCAGTTGTTGGATCTGAAGGTGTGCGATCTGGCGATGGGTTCTGCGGCGTTTTTGGTGGAAGCCTGTCGGCAGTTGGCAGACAAGCTGGTGGAAGCCTGGAATTATCACGGGAAGCCTGCGGATCTGCCGGAAACGGTGGAGGATGTGGTGGTAGCGCGGCGATTGGTGGCGTATCGGTGTTTGTATGGGGTGGATAAGAATCCGTTTGCGGTGAACCTGGCGCGGTTGTCGCTGTGGTTGGTGACGCTGGCAAAAGACTTGCCGTTTACGTTTTTGGATCATGCGCTCAAGTGTGGTGATTCGTTGGTGGGGTTGACCAGAGCGGAGATTGGTAGCTTTGGGGCGAGTGCCGCCTATGAACCGACGTTTTTTGAAGACCACAAGCGGTTGATCAAGCAATCGGCAACGAGGGCTCTGGCATATCGACAGCAGATTCAAACCTCGGATACGCGGACGGATGGGGATGCGGAGGCAAAACAGGCATTATTGCAGGATGTGGATCGGACGCTGAAACCTGCTCGATTAACTGCAAAAGTTGCAGTTGCTTCTTTTTTTGCGGGTGACAATGCCAAACAACGGCAAAAATATCGTGAGGAATTTGGCGGTAAGTTGATTGGTTATGAGAAGGAATTGGTAGATGAATCAGAGATTCAAGCAATTGCTGCCAGATTAACAACGGGAACCAAGGCAATACAGCCGTTTAACTGGGAATTAGAGTTTCCTGAAGTGTTTGAACGAGAGAATCCAGGATTTGATGCGATCGTAGGTAATCCGCCATTTTTAGGTGGTAACAGGATATCTACGGTTTTCGGGCATACATATCAATCCTGGTTCATAACACAGCACGTTGAATCTCATGGTAATGGAGACCTTGTTGCCCACTTTTTCCGACGAGCTTTTAATTTGCTTCGCAAAGATAGAACTCTTGGTTTAATTGCCACAAATACTATTGCTCAAGGAGATACACGCACTACTGGTTTAAGGTTCATTTGTAATAATGGAGGCACAATTTACAGGGCATATAAGCGAGTAAAATGGCCTGGATTAGCAAGCGTAGTAGTAAGCGTTATCAATATTTATAAAGGATCATATCAAGGAACCAAAATACTCAATGGAACAGCTGTTGATGTGATTACAGCCTTCTTATTTCATACAGGTGGAAATAATAATCCTACTGAATTAATTGAGAATTCTAGAAAGAGCTTCCAAGGCTGTAATACTAGTGGACAGGGATTTTTGTTTGAAGATAATTCCATTGATGCGACATCAATTGGAGTTATGCATGAAATTATTAGCAGTGATACCAGCTATTCAGAAGTTATTTTCCCATACGCCAGCGGAGCAGAGATTAACGCTTCCCCATCATTCACACCTAAACGCTATGTTATTGGTTTTGGACGAATGAGTCTTGAGGAATGCAGAGAAAGATACCCTCGGCTTGTTGCAATTGTCGAATCTAAGGTAAAACCAGATCGAGAGAGTAGACCTAAGAATTCTCAATCTGAAGCATTAGCTAAACGATGGTGGCAGTGGCATACAGATCGACCTAGTCTCAAGGAGGCTAGTCATTCGCTAGATAGAGTTCTAGTCATTTCCAGAGTAAGGTCAGAAGCTTTTGTTTTTTTACCAACTTCTATAGTCTGTTCAGAACAGCTAGTAGTTTTTGCATTTAGTTCATATTCTGCCTTCGCTGTTCTCCAATCTCGCACCCATGATATTTGGGGACGATTTTTTAGTAGTACTGCATTAGATTTACTTCGCTATACTCCATCGACTTGCTTTGAAACCTTTCCCTTTCCTCCTAACTGGGGAAACGATCTCACCCTCGAAGCCGCAGGCAAAGCTTACTACGAATTCCGCGCCGATCTAATGGTGCGCCACAACGAAGGACTCACTGCTACCTACAACCGTTTCCACGACCCTGACGAAACCAACCCCGACATCCTCAAACTGCGCGAACTCCATGCCCAGATGGATCGTGCTGTCCTCGATGCCTACGGTTGGACAGACATCCCCACCGACTGTGAATTCCTGCTCGACTACGAAGACGACGACGAAGGCACTAGCAAACGTAAGAAACCCTGGCGCTACCGCTGGCCCGAAGAAGTCCATGATGAAGTCCTTGCCCGCCTGCTGAAACTCAACCAAGAACGGGCTGAGGAAGAGAAATTAGGTCGTACCCCCCGGCGTAAAGTTGACACCAAAACCAAAACGTCAGCTCGTGCGTCCGCTACTGCTTATGGTGATTTGCCTCTGTTTAACAGCGCAGAGGAAACCACCAAGCCATGACCTCTACGAATTCAGTCGCTACCTCACCATTCACAAAGTATCAAAAGCAATTCCATCAGGCTCTTGGTGATGAGATTAAATCCTTACGAAAGTTAGGTGGACAAACCACCACCATCACCGATGGTCGCCATCTTGGTAAGCGGAGTGGCAAGCACCTTTATTCCTTCACCACAGACACCGAAATTCGCTTTCCTGACGATACGCCAGTTGATCTCGTTCATCAAAAACAACGCTATCCGGGAATTCTGTTGTCGATCGAAGGTTTTGATCTCCTCATTGCCATTGAGAAAAACATTGGTGAGCAGGTGCCATCTGCCCGGATGACAACCGAACCCTGGTTTCTACTTCAGGAATTACAGAAACGCCTCGATACCGCGACCGCTAGCAAAAACGCTAACCGCCAACTCGCCGTAGACTTGCTAAGCAGCTCAACCAAATCTGCCTCAACTAACAACAGTCAATTTAGTGACTTTGCCCCTCGCATCGAAGCTCAAATTCAACAGACCCTTAAATATAATTCCTATCAAGCCGAAGCCATTACTCATACTCTCCAACATCCAGTGAGCTTTATCTGGGGGCCACCTGGAACCGGAAAAACGAGTACGCTTGGGCTGACGGTTGCTTCTCTGGTTCATGCAGGTGAATCTGTTCTAGTACTCGCCCACAGCAACACAGCGGTAGATGCCGCGATGAAAAGCCTTGGTGAATACCTCTGCCAATCTAGCTATTACAGAGAAGGCTTGATCCTCCGCTTTGGCATTGCGACCCCTGGTACTTACGATAAATACCCTTTACTAAATATTCGGGGCATTGCCAAAAAACAAAATCCTCAACTGATTGAAGAGATTGAGACTCTTGAACAGCAGAGAAGAGAGCTGGCTCGACAATCTCGTGCCTCTAATTTAACCACTCTCCAAAAGAACAACCTGCAAGAGAGAATTGCCCAAATTCGGGAAAAGCTGCAACCTCTGAAACAACAATTACGCCAGAGGGAATCTGAGCTAGTCCGAAAAGCAATGGTGGTCGGTTGTACTCTGTCGAAGGCCGCGATCGCCCAGGAGATTTACGAACGCCAATTTGACGCAGTCATCATTGATGAAGCCAGCATGGCTTACATTCCTCACTGTGCCTATGCCGCAACATTAGCAAAACGTCGTATCGCTATTTTTGGTGACTTCCGCCAACTAGGCCCCATCTCTCAGGCTGACACCGACAATACTCAAACTTGGCTGCAACGCGACATTTTTGAAGAGTCAGGCATCATCGATCGCGTTAACCGCGAGCAACCCGACGATCGCATGGTGCTCCTCCAAACTCAATATCGGATGCACCCCACCATTGCCGCAGTCTCCAACCACCTCTTCTACAGTAGTTGGCTTAAAGATGGCGAGACAGTGCAAGCTGATACACAGGCGATCGTCGATGCTCCACCAAACCCAGGGAAGTCCCTCATCTTCTACGATCTCAGCGGTGCTTTTGCCTTTTGCTATAGCGACCAAGAAAACCACAGCCGCTTCAACCTCATCTCTGCTCTCATCGCCGCAGACATTGCCTATAAAGCCCAGCAAGCAGAAACAGAAAGTATCGGCATCATCACACCCTATAAAGCTCAAGCTCGTCTACTGCATCGCATCTTAAAAGAAACGAAACAAGAACAAGTCAAAGCATCAACTGTTCACCGCTTTCAAGGATCTGAGCAGCATTTAATCATCTTTGATGCGGTTGATAGCACTCCCCAGAAAAAAATAGGAAAGTTGCTACAAGGCGGCCCCCAAAGTACCGCCGCTCGGCTTGCCAACGTTGCCATTAGCCGTGCCCAAGGCAAATTTATTGGGCTATTTAATGACTCTTTCCTACGGCAACAGCTAGATTCATTCAATATCTTTCGCAAATTTAGCGATCGCCTTCGCAGTAGCTCTCAAGTTCTACCTTTAATATTTACCGATGCATCCAATTCTGTTCCCTGGCAATTTGCCCTGCCCGGTGTCACGATCTATCCCAATCCAACCGCCGCTCGGCTGGCCATCCAGGAGGATCTTGCTGCTGCCCAACATGCCGTTGCGATTGACTGGCCCACACGGCTCTATCCCGCTCAACATTTCTCTCTAGCATCGCTGCGATCTGGACTGAATGTAATTGTGCGTGGCTCAGAAGCAGCATCCATTGTTAATGGCTTGCCTAACACCCGAGTATGGCGCGCCGATTCTTTTAGCAGTATGGGCATTGTTGGCATTGATCAGAAAACTCTCTGGGTATACACCAGTCCCAATGCCCAAGTTCCTGTTTTCAAAATCAACCTTTCCAACACAGTAAATCTTCTTTACACCTTTTTTCAGCTCACTCCTTCCGATAGCGGAGCAAGTGTGGCACAAAAGCTCGCAGGCGATCAAGCTCCATTTGGCTCCTGTGAACTTTGTGCTCAGCCCCTCTGGCCCCAACCTGCTCAAAATCGATATTCTCATCCCCGTATCACTTGTGTCAGACATCCCCACCAGGGACGAAACATGAATCGGCAAGACGCAACTCTTTATGCCCAATTCATGGGACGCACCTGTGAAGCCTGCGGTTCATCCCTGCGTGGTGCACAAAGTGGAGAAACAGGACAGATATTCCTCACCTGTAGCCGTTCTAGTTGCAATTGGAAACGTGGACTGAACGATCTGATCTGAAAGCTTCTACCAGCTTTGTTACTGCAACCTTTGCCTTTCAACTAACTATTTTCCTTAAGCTGGCTCCATTTTTCTTCATAGAAACCGATAGCAGTGTGAATCCTTTAAAGACAAAGGGAACCCTAGAAAAGAACAAAAATCTTTTAGAAGAATAACTGCTATTGCTGTTTTCTCAAGGGGTTTAGTTTGAGAGTACACACTACCTTTTACTCATGCAGGCAACCAATCAGGTTTCTCTTTGGTTAACCTCACTTCAGCATCAGGCAGCCAAATCTCTTAGCGTCTTGCTGCTAGTAAGTTGGGCATCACTGCTGACTGTATACACCATACAGCTTCAGCATTCCTGTAAACCTCTTCTGGAGTGGACAGACCTTTCAGCAAAAGGATGTCCACCAGAAATTTCAGATAGTTTTGGATCTTCTCAACCTACAGAAAAAGCTTCAGAAGCTAATCGTCAAACGACAAAAGCGGTTACAAGGACTGTATCCACTGAACCAAGCCCCCAAAAGGGTGAGGAAGAGAGCAGTAGTAATAGTGCTTCATCAAATTTGGTAGGGATGGCTGCTGGGTCTATAGCAGTAGTGGGTCTAGCTGTGATGGAAACTCCAATTGTGATCGCGGCTGGAGTCGGAATTATTGTGTGGTTAGCTGCAAGCACACTTCTTTCGTCTGGCAGTTAAGCAGCATGGCCGAAAACCTTGTTCAAACTATTTAGAGAGAAACTATGGAAAATCCCTCAAACAGCATTCAGTGGTCCACGATAAAGCTTGCTTGGCTTAGCCTTCCTATATTTATGACTCGGATTCTGAAAGCCGGGTTTTTCCTTCTCGTTTTCGGAGCCGTCTTTATCGTATTGATCAAATTTAATGTCGTTACAGATCACGTTATTCCTCAAGGTCCTGATCCATTGTCACTTGCAGGCGGTGCAATTGTGCTTGTGGCACTGACTTTAATAGGGGTACCTCTAATACCTGCTGCCGCTGCTGGCGTTGCTGCTTGGTGGCTATTCCAATCCTTTCGCTAAGAAAACAAATTAGGACTAATAACTATGAACCTCATCAAAGTAGAAAACGTCACCAAAGGATTTCAAGAAGGTCTGTTTCGCAGACGAATGGTTTTACAGAACGTTGATTTGACAGTACGGCAAGGTGATTTTGTTGTGTTGCGTGGTGCCAATGGTGCAGGCAAAAGCACCTTGCTCAAGATTATTCTTGGATTGCAAGAACCGGATAGCGGTAGCGTTAAACTCTTTGGGACTTCACCCAAGTCTCCAGAATCTAAGCTCCAAATAGGCACAGTTTTTCAGGAGGTTACACCGCCTAGTAGTCTAAAAGTTAGAGAACTCGTTGACCTGGTTAGAAGCTACTACCCTAATGCCATTTCAACGCAAGCAATCCTTGAAACTGTTGGTCTGACAGATAAACAAAATGCCTTCCCCAGCGATTTGGCAGGTGGACAGAAGCAACGGCTTTACTTTGCGATCGCACTTGTCGGCAATCCTAAGCTGCTGATTTTAGACGAGCCTACCAAAAATCTAGATATAGAAGGTCAAGAGGCCTTCTGGCAGCAGGTTGAGCACTGTCAGAAGAATGGAGTGACAATTTTAATGGTCACTCATATTAAATCTGATCAAGACAAGCTTCAGAGTCTCGCTACCCACATCATCACTTTGGCAGACGGAAAACTGACCTACGATAAACAATCTCAACAGAAAGTACCTATTAAGGATCAATCGGTTAGTTCTTTGGTTCACCAATCGACAAATCCTTTGAAGGTACTGATTCACCAAACCTGGGCAGAAATGCTACAGCTCTTTAGATCTCCAACCTACCTTGCAGGAGTTTTCCTATTTTCAGGTCTAATAGCAGTTATGCCATTAGGTAATGATGTTGAGAAACTCCACAACGGGATTGTTCTCTTCAGCACAATCAGCCTCTTAATATTTTCGCTTGAGCGTTTAGGCAAGCGTATTGCGATTGAACGGGTTGAAGGATGGCTGAAACTGCTGAAGGTAACACCCCTAAGGCCAAGCGTTTATATCGCTGCCAAGCTTGCTTCAAATATGGTTGTTCTAATATGCAGTCTTTCTACCATTTTTGCCATTGGTATTTTCAAGTTTGGGGCAGAACAAAGTTTAGCTCAATGGCTAGTCCTTGGTACTGGTCTACTTCTAGGCATTATTCCATTTGCAATTCTTGGTCTTGCCTTAGGCTATGTGGTTTCACCTAAAGCGCTTGACCCAATTGCGGCGCTTTTAATTCCATTGGGAGTCGTTTCTAGTGGTTTGATTCCTATTGAAAATCCAGCCTACATCAAGGATCTAATTGTTGCCTCTCCATTCTTCCATTACAGAGAAATTATTCAGTTTGCTGCGGGCATGGATTATGATAATCAACTTTTGCTCCACGTTGGTTGGCTCATTTTTTATGGAGTCATTGCAGGGGTGGTTGCAAAGTTCGCCTATCAGAGAGACAGCTTAGCTCTCTAGAGAAAGTCATTTCGAGCATTCAGAGACATTATTAAAACGATGCTCAGGGTCTACAACATTACTGCCCACTTTGCTAGACCAGCTCAAGAGACTTAGGTCACTCCCCCGATTCCCTGCTAAACACCAATAGCCTGATTTATCACAGTTAGTTAACCCTATAAGCCAACCATGCCAACTAAAATCCACGGTGCGGAGTACCCTGTTCAAAAGGTCTTCTGTGATGACTTCGTTTTCTTCATTCCCCTCTATCAACGTCCTTATGCTTGGGAAACTGAGCAAGCAGAAGCATTGTTAGATGACCTACTAGGCTTTTTAGGCGATAGCGACGATCCCATCAATGAAATTAACCCTTATTTCCTGGGCAGCATCGTCCTGATCAAACCTGAAGGCTTCCCAGAAGCAGAGGTAGTTGATGGGCAACAGCGCTTAACAACGTTGGCTATCCTTATTGCTGTCCTGCGTGAGGTACTTCCACCTGAACGTAATCCAGACAGATTGACCAAATTCCTTTACGAGGAGGGAGATGAATTCACGGGTAACAAGAACCGCTACCGTCTCACTTTACGTGATCGAGATGCGAATTTTTTTCAAAAATACATCCAAGACCAAGGCGGCCTTAAAAAACTAGTTGGATTAAAAGATGCAGTTCTAACCGATAGCCAGGCTCACATTCGAGACAATGCGCTCATATTCCTAAAGCGACTTGAACAGATTCCATCTGATCAGTGTTTCCGGTTAGCTCAATTTATTATCACGGGTTGTCTGTTAGTTATTGTTTCTACACCCGATCTGGATTCTGCCTATCGCATTTTTTCGGTTCTCAACGATCGGGGGCTAGATCTATCCCATACGGATATCCTCAAATCCGAAATCATTGGTCGAATCCCAGAAACTCAGCAAGAAGTCTATAACAAACAGTGGGAAGATGCCGAAGAACTGCTGGGAAGAGAGGCTTTTCAAGACCTTTTTTCCCACATTCGCATGATCCATCGTAAAGCCAAGTCTCAAGATAGCGTTCTCAAGGAATTTCGCGAGCATGTAAAACCAAGCGATAAACCTGCTCATTTCATGGATACGGTTCTCTGCCCTTTGGCAGAAGCTTATGCCAATATTGCAGATGCTGACTACCAAAGCATCCAAAATTCTGAAGAGATCAATACACTGTTCAAGTACCTGAATCGCATTGATAACGCTGACTGGATTCCCCCAGCTATCCTCTATTTATCTAAATATCGCCACCAGCCGAACCAAGTACTGCGCTTCTTCCGAGACCTCGATCGATTAGCCTCCGGGCTCATGATTCGCCGCTCCAACATTAACGATCGCATCAAACGCTACGGGAATTTACTTGCAAGCATTGAAAAAGATGCAGATTTGTATGCTCCAAATTCTCCACTACAACTGACTTCAAACGAATGCACCTCTATAGTTGAAAACTTAAATGGTGACATCTACTGCAACACCAAGACTCGCCTATATGTCTTATTACGCCTCGATACCACCTTATCTAATGGAGAAGCGATCTATACTTTCCCTAAAATTACAGTCGAGCACGTTCTGCCCCAAAATCCAAATGTGAATAGTCAATGGATGAAATGGTTTCCTAACGAGGACCTGAGAAATCAGCATGTTCATCGTCTAGGTAACCTAGTGCTACTTTCCCGCTCTAAGAACAGTAAGGCTCAAAACTTTGAGTTTGAGGCCAAAAAAGAGAAGTACTTTACTGGTAGCGATGGGGTTGCACCCTTTGCCCTCACAACCCAGGTATTGAAAGAACAGAAATGGACTCCTGACGTCATTGAGCGCCGACAAAGAGAACTTCTCAAGCGGCTAAAGCAACTTTGGCGGTTGGATGGTTCCGTAAGTCACGCTTCTACTGCTGCCTGACAAAACTGGCTTGACTTTCGAATAGCTACCGACATAGAAACTACTTCACTCCCTACTCCGTCACTTGAGCTATTCCGCCGGCCAAGGAGCAACTCGATCGCTGGAATACACTGAAGGCAGGTGAATTCTAACCAGGAGCCAGTGCCATGACCTACACTCCCACTCAAACCCTCACCTTCGATGAATTCATCGCCCACTATAGTGATGACTTTCGCTACGAACTCGCCGACGGAGAACTCATCGACATGGAACCAACGGGACCGCACGAAGCGGTTGGCGGCAAACTGGCAACCAAAATTGGCATCGCCATCACTGAGGCACAACACCCCTGGTTTATTCCCCGCACTTGCCTAATTCGTCCCTTCTCTGACACTGCTACAGCTCGCCGCCCCGACGTTGTTGTTTTAGATGAAACTGTGCTTTCTAGCGAACCTCGATGGGAATACGAACCCGTCATTACGCTGGGGCGATCAATCAAGCTAGTTGTGGAAGTAGTCAGCACCAACTGGGAGACTGATTACGCCCGCAAAGTTGAAGAATATGCACTGCTTGGCATTCCTGAATACTGGATTGTGGACTATCGCGGCTTAGGCGGCATCGCTTTTATTGGCAAACCCAAACAACCCACCTTAACGGTCTGTCAACTTGCAGGCGAAGAATATACCCTTCAGCAATATCGCCTAGGGCAACCCATCCACTCTCCCCTACTGCCCCATCTTCAGCTTCGTCTAGACGATATCCTGCCTCGTTAGCTGTCCCTGAATCTTAATCAGGTTAGTGTTTGTGCCCCAACTCATCTCCGCTGAAATTCGCTCCACCTTAGTCAATGCTCTCCAGCTTGACCTAGTAGGTCCCCAACCCACCGACACCGAGCACGCTGAGGAAGTGCTAACCCAAGCTCCTTCCAAGTGGTATCTCACTGGTTTCCTAGCTCCCTTTGGGGCAAAACCTGACGATCGCTCCGATCCCACCGCAGATGAGATATCAGATGAGGTCGGGGCAGGGGACTCTAGCGAAGATAGCCAAACTCCCGAAGCCGCCGCAGCTCGGAAAGCATTGTTCCCCTCGTCTATGGGGCTGAGTTTCCTGGTCTCGCAGCAAACCAAAGAGCTGCAAGCCACAGCCAGTTGGGGCGACTATCTTCCCATTGAACTGGAAGGGGACACCTCTGAAACTCAAGAGTCAGACGAGCAAAAGAAACGAAAGCCTCAGGGATGGAAGCGTCTTCCCCAAGCAGCAACCCTCACTGTGCCAATCGCAGCCGTCGAGGACTCCTTTGAAATCGATATCCCTGGTGGCAGTGGGTTAACCCTAGTCGTCAACTCCCGTCCGGTTCACGACCCTCGGTTTGAGGTGGGGACCCTTTCGGTGTCTATTTTTCTGGTGAACTATCGCAAGATGCAAGCCAGCGAGAAAGATACCACCTTCGCCTTCCAAACCTGCCTGATGGTGCAGTGTGCGGCGGGATTTGTGCCTCGCTCAGACCTGCGGGGTGTGGACAGCGACGATTGGGATGAAGCAGTTGCCAGTCTCCAATATCGCCATGATTACGAGTTTGCGGTTGGTCACAACGTTTCAGCGCTGGCCCACTCGATGCATCCGGGTCACTGCACGGAGGTCTGCACGACTTGGATTCCCACCGCCACTGTGCCCAGAGTTGAGCCCGCCCCGATCGCAGGTGTGAGATTGGGCATGAAAGCTTTAGCTGATGCGGAAAGTGCGGATGCCATTCGGCAGATGCTTAACCCAATGGTGACGGAATATCGCACTTGGATTGAGGCTCAGCGCAATACCCCACTCGCACCACCGTATGCTGAAAAAGTCGCCCAATTGTTGAACGATGCCAGTCGCGCCTGCGATCGCATTGATGCGGGTCTTCATGCCCTAAATGATGCCACCGTTCTAGAGGCATTTCGGATTGCCAATAGAGTCGTCGAGGTCGCCCGTCGTCGCCAATTAAGTCAAGACCGAGGTGCACCACCGGACAGCTTTGACCCTCCTGAGTGGCGACCCTTTCAGCTTGCCTTTATCCTCCTCAATCTAGTCAGCATTGCTCAACCCAATCACCACAATCGAGAAATTGTTGATCTGCTGTTTTTCCCCACAGGCGGCGGCAAAACCGAAGCTTATTTGGGACTGGCAGCTTTTACGCTGGTACTGCGCCGCCTCAAGCATCCAGGAATACAGTCATCGGGAATGAGTGTGTTAATGCGCTATACCCTACGGCTGCTCACTTTGGATCAATTGGAGCGAGCAGCTCGTCTGATCTGTGCTTTAGAACTAGAACGGCAGAAAGATCCAGCTAAGTTAGGTCAGCTGCCTTTTGAGATTGGGCTTTGGGTGGGTCAAAGTGCTACCCCTAATAAAATGGGTAAGCGGGGGGATAAAGATGAATACTCCGCCCGTGAACGCACTCTCGCATTCAAACGAGATAGCAAAAGCAAGTCTTCCCCCATTCCCTTAGAGCGTTGTCCCTGGTGTGGAGAGAAGTTTTCTGCCAACTCCTTTCAGCTGCACCCAACCGAAGATGCCCCAAAAAATCTTACGGTGGCTTGCGTCAACCGAGATTGTGATTTCCGCAGCCGCAACCCCCTACCGATTCTTGCTGTGGATGAACCAATTTATCGACGATTGCCCTGTTTTATCATTGCCACAGTTGACAAGTTTGCGGCACTTCCTTGGGTTGGACAAACGGGCGCACTGTTTGGGCGCGTCAGCCACTACAACGAGGGCGAGGGATTTTATAGCGCTGGAGATCCGACAGTGGCGGGCAAGCGAATGGAGCATTATTTGCCACCCCCAGATCTGGTAATTCAAGATGAGTTACATCTGATATCTGGCCCACTAGGCACGATGGTTGGGCTGTATGAAACAGCGATCGACACCCTCTGTTCCTATACAGAAAATGACAAACTGATTCGACCCAAAATCATCGCGTCCACTGCAACCGTCCGCCGAGCTAGTCGCCAGATTCAGGCGCTTTTTGGACGCAGCCATGTTGATATTTTTCCACCGCCGAGCCCTGAGCGGCATGATTCTTTCTTTGCCAAAACAGATTTTGAAGTCCCTGGGCGTCTCTATCTGGGGGTTGCCGCTCAAGGGCGTAGCCTAAAAGTGGTTTTGCTGAGAACCTACCTGGCATTAATGGCAGCTGCTTATAAGCAATATGTAGAACAGGGCGGCAAGCGCAACAAAGACAATCCCGCTGATCCTTACATGACGTTGATGGGATACTTCAACTCTCTGCGTGAACTAGGGGGAAGCCGCCGGATTGTGGAAGATGAGGTCAGCTCCCGACTCGCTAAATATGGCGATCGCTTGCGGCATGGGGAGTCAGCTGGACCGTTCTCCAACCGCAAGATTGACGATGAACCAGAAGAACTTACGTCGCGGGTCAGTACCAACAAAGTTGCCAATACGAAGCGTCGTCTAGCACTCCCATTTCATGAGGAAGAGCGCGTTGATGTTGCGCTCGCCACTAATATGATTTCAGTCGGTCTTGATATCGTGCGACTGGGATTGATGGTCGTTTTAGGGCAACCGAAGACAGCGGCTGAATACATTCAAGCCACTAGCCGAGTGGGCCGAGAGGCGAAGAAGCCAGGTTTAGTTGTGACGCTGCTGAATATTCATCGCCCTCGCGATCGCTCTCACTACGAGCGGTTCCAAAGCTGGCATAACAGTTTCTACCGGGCAGTGGAAGCTACTAGCGTCACCCCGTTTTCGCCACGAGCTCTCGATCGAGGCTTAGCAGGTGTGGTTGTAGCGCTGGCTCGTCTGAGTATTCCAGAAATGACCTCTGCTTTGGGAGCCTCGAATATTGCTAGCCAAGCGGATGCCATTGATGCCGTGATTGAAACAATTGTCAGTCGAGCTGAGGCTCACAGTCCCGACTTAAATGCGATGACGACGAGTACGCTACGCCAACAGGTGAGAGCACAGGTACTGGATTTGATTGATACTTGGAAACAGATTGCCGATCGGGATAAGCGGCTGCAATATCAGCGGGAAGCGGATTTAGCACCTGCATTATTGCTCGATGCCTTAAACCCGGACACGGATAAAGAACCATTGGAACGACAAAAATTTAAGGCGTATCGCAGTTTGCGGGAGGTGGAAGCAACCGTCAATCTGTGGGTGCGAGATCCCTATGGCATGAGCGTGGAGGACGAAAGCAAATGAGTGATAAGAAACGCAAACCTAGCGGCGAATTGCGTCAGAGCCAAGTTCTGACCACCTTTGGTCCCGGCTCAATGGTTGATTTGCCGACTCGCTCTGTGGTGATTTCTGGGCTGACGTACTGGAAAGGCGATCGCCAATTTATTCGGGAAGACCGTCTGCGATATAAAGTAGCAAAAAGTCTGAGGCTTCTAGACGGACAGGACATTCAGCTTTATACCCCACCCCAGAAATCCAACGATCCTCAAGCAGCCATGACTGGGATTGATGCCTTTGTCTTCCCGACCTGGTTTTTAGCTCAAGTAGACCGAACCTTTGAAATCAATCGGAAGGTCTACCGCACGCGCCCATTAGTCTCCTGGAGCGCAGTCAAAGATGGATTGAAATTTGAGGGCAAACAAGTTCAGGCGGTGCCCGTTCGCTTTGTCCAAGCCTGTACCAATGGGCACTTGAGCGACATTAACTGGTATGCGTTTGCTCATAACGATTTTGAGACACCCTGCCGCAGGCCACTCTGGTTAGATGAAGGCGGTTCTGGGAATGACTTTGAAGAAATCTTTGTTCGTTGCGAATGTGGCAAACGACGACCGCTTTCTGAAGCAAAACTAAAAGATTCCAAAGTGCTAGGAAAGTGCCTAGGGCATCGCCCCTGGCTTAGTTCACGCGGGCAAGAGGCTTGTGTGGGACACGTTATCAACAAGGCTGGTGACATTGTTGAAACGAATCAACCAGAGTACAACCGTTTGCTGGTACGTTCTGCGAGCAATGCTTATTTCACCCAAATCCTCAGTGTTATTTCCATGCCAGATCAAGACGCTGAACTCAAGAAGGCGGTTGATCGTTTTTACGAAGAAGATTTGCAATATGCCGAGGATCTGACAGATATTCAAAAGGAACTCAAAAAGCCTAAATTTGCCGATCTCGCTGGGTTTGGAGCCAATACTGTTTGGACAGAAATTAAGCGCCGTAAAAGTGGGCTGACTACCCCAGAAAAAAGTATTAAGCAGGTGGAACTAGAAGCTTTGCTCGCCTGCCCAGAAGAAATGGGTAAAGAGGTTCCGTCTGGTGACCAGGAGTTTCAGGGTTACGCTCGTCGCCTTGACACACTCGATTCAAAGTGGCGATCGTCTATTGATCGCGTTGTTCTAGTTCATCGCCTGCGTGAAGTCGTTGCACTCATCGGATTCACCCGCTTTGAAGCTGCAATGTCCAACATTGAAGGTGAAATCGATGACTTGGCGATTAATATCCGTCGGGCAGATTTAGACTTCGAGCCCAAATGGGTACCGACGATCGAGAATCTGGGTGAAGGGGTTTTTATCAGTCTCAATAAAGCAGCGATCGAGCAGTGGCTAAAGCGCCCAGCTGTAAAAGCTCGTACCCAGAAGCTAGAACAGGGCTTTTACAAGTGGCTAGACACTAGAGGCATTCCCCGTGATAAAGCAAGATTTCCAGGGGCAGCTTACATCATGTTGCACTCCCTTTCCCATTTGCTCATTACCGCAGTGTCGCTCGATTGTGGCTACGCCTCTAGTGCAATTCGTGAACGGATTTATGCCTTTGACGAGATTGGTTATGGGATCTTGCTGCATACCGGAACCTCAGGTTCAGAAGGAACTCTCGGCGGACTCGTTGAGGTGGGTAGACGCATTGAGTATCATCTGGGCAAGGCTTTGGAGTATGGGCGGCTATGCTCTAATGATCCAGTTTGTGCCCAGCATCAACCCAATGATGAACAGGAAGACCGTCTGCTGCATGGTGCGGCATGTCATGGCTGCTTGTTGATTGCTGAAACCTCCTGTGAACGCCGTAATGAAATGTTGGATCGGGCATTGATAGTGAACACAGTAGCAGGGTTGGGATCTGAGTTCTTTCCAGATACACTGCAATGATGGCTCCTTTCCTGAGTTTGAGTCGTCCTGCCCTGAGTGGATTGGCTGCTGCATTGGAGATGGGACGGCTCAGTTTTCCGGTCCACCGATTCTCTTTGGCCAGCTACGTTCCAGAAGAACTTGGAGCTGTAATCTCGAGCGAGCTCAACAAGTTGCGCCAGCAAGGAATGGATACAGCACACATAGCTTACATGCTGAAATTGCTGGCACAGGAACGAGCAGTCTCTCATCAAAAACAAGAGCAGGTTGATCTAGTCTGGACAGGCCCTGAAGCGATTGGGACTGAAAGTAGAGAGACGGCAGTGGTGGTACGAGAGTTGTTCAGTAGTGCCTGTCACAGCGTTCTCATTTCTAGCTTTGCGATCGATCAAGGAGCTAAAGGGCATGAGCTATTTCGTCCATTAGTAGATCGGATGAATGCCAAGCCTCAACTCAGCGTCCGAATGTTCCTGAACGTCAAACGCCAGTACAACGATAAGATGCCAGCTTCTATTTTGTTACGGCAATTTTCAGAAAATTTTCGCAAACACGTTTGGCCAGGACAAAAATTACCAGAGGTATTTCATGACCCAAGGGCACTCGAGTTATCCACTAATGCTAATGCGTGCCTACATGCTAAATGTGTTGTAGTTGATGAAGAGCGAGTCTTTATTACCTCAGCCAATTTTACAGAAGCAGCTCATAAACGCAACATTGAGGCGGGAGTTTTGATTTCTAATCGAGTTACTGCAAGAGCTATCCGTTCTCAATTTGAGATGTTAGTGACTCAAAAGATTCTCCAAAAAGTACCAGGGCTCTGAGCCTTGTCTTCGATTGCATTGAGAGAGGGTTTCAAAGAATCATTTATTCCTTTCAAAGCACTCCAGTAGCTCGTAATTCAACTATTCAGCATCGGAGATCAAGGATTTAAGCTCTGCCAAGACTTTCTCTAAGCGCTTTTGTTTTTTCGTGTCTGTCCAGACTTTGGATCGCTTGATCAGACGCAAGGCATCATCAATCTGCCCTTTTAGAGATGGTGTACTCTGCTCATCATCCGCTATCCAAGCCGCCCTAAGCCTAGAAATTTCCTCTTTAATTTGGGTCAGTGAAAGATCCTGAGAAATGGCTTGCTTCAACAAATTCCGACGCTGATTATCGTCCTTGACTCGAGCGATCGCCTGGGCTTTTGTATAGGCAAGCTTCCCTTGACGCAAAAACTCTAAAACGTCTTGTGGAAGATTAAGCAGAGGAAGCCGATTGTTGACAAAAGATTCCCAAGCCATCGTTCCTAAATTAGCAAACACCTCTTGGACCGCTCTATTTTCGTCATTGCCCATAACGTTATGGGCAACCTCACCTTTAGCTTCATGCTGCATCCGGTAAAGAAGCTTTGGCACCTCAATAATCGGGATTTGAAGCTTTAAAGATAGAAGTTGCAATACCCCTTCTGTTTCTTCGATAGGGTTGAGGTCCTCACGCTGAAGGTTTTCAATTAAAGCAATTTGAATGGCTTGCTCATCGGACAGATCGCGGATGATAACCGGCACTTCAGTTAATCCTGCATCCTGAGCAGCACGGTAACGCCGTTCGCCAGCGACCAATTCATAGCTATCTGAATGCTCAAGCGTACGAACAAGTAGGGGCTCTAAGATGCCATGCTCTTTAACGGAGCATACCAACTGCTCCATCTTTTGAGGATCGAAATAGCGACGAGGCTGTTGAGCAGGAAGCTGAATTTGGGCGATCGCCAACTTCTCCGGCGAGGACGAGACCTCCACATTTTCAAATAAAGTGACTGGAGCTGTGATCTTGCCTCCAAACACACGCTCTCGCTTTCGATTCATGCCAACTTCTCCAAGTCTTTCGCTAATCCATCTAGTATTTTCTTAGCTGGGTGCTTTGGGCTGTACACCGCTAAGGGAACTCGTTCCATTGAAGCATCTGCAAATGTAGTTGACTTAGGAATAAACGGAAAAACCTTCGCAATGGGAGCAAGTTGTTCTTGGATGGCCTTCAACGTCAACTCATCATGAGAATTGCGTCCGTCATACATGGTCGGGATAAAGCCTGCAATCTGTAGCTTACGGTTTGGCTTAGCCTTCACTTTCTGAAGCGTCTGCAAAAGCATATCAGTTCCCTGAAACGCCTTGAATTGAGTCTGAATCGGGACCAGAATATAGTCAGAAGCTACCAACGAAATGTAGCTCAACATTCCTAAACTGGGTGGACAGTCAATCAGGATGAAATCATACTGCTCCTGGACTGGCTCTAAGGCATCTTTGAGCCGGGTATCTCGCATATAAGCAGTTACCAACTCCTGCTCTGCATCTGAAAGCTTGAGTTGAGCGGGTACGAGATCCATCTTGTGGATATTTTTCAGGATCGGCAATTGCTCTTCCGGTACGATCGCATGATAAACGCTACGGTCTACTTGTCCTGGGTCCACTCCAAGAAAGGTAGTTAATGATGATTGGGGGTCCATGTCCACTAGAAGCACTCGACGTTTTCTTTTGGCCAGACCATAGCCTATGTTCAAAGCTAGAGTTGATTTTCCAACTCCACCAGCCTGATTAAAAAGTGAAATAACTCGACCCATAAAATATTACTTTTTAAGAGGTTTTCAACTGAAGAGCTTTTTCGGAAGCAACTCTACGCTTAATAGTTAAGAGTTTACAGAAAAACATCAATTCGACGGAGTGGCAATTGGCAAAAGAAAAGCTGAGACTGGATTTAAAGAATTAGGCCTAGCTGATGTTCTCGAGCGTATCGCGCCTGGATATGACCCAAATCTTCTGGGAAGTTAATGGATTTTGTAAGCAGTTTGCCGCCAGCATCAGCCACAACTAGGGTTGTATCAATACTCTCTTGAAGCGATCGGAATCCAATCTTGCGCCCCTCCAATTCCTCAACCAAAGTAATCAAGTCTTTGAGCGATCGCCCTAAGCAGTTGAACCGCCAGACGACTAACGTGTCTCCTGGCCAAGCAAAGTTAAAAGCTTGTTTCAGCTCAAGGCGATCGGCTTTGGCTCCGCTCATCTTGTCTGAGAAAACGCGATCGCAACCTGTATCTAGCAGTGCATTGTGTTGCAGAGTCAAGTTTTGATCATCTGCAGAGACTCGTTCGTACCCGCTCAACATTGCAGCAGTCAAAATATCGTAGTGCTAACGTATCAGAACTCATCAGTGCTATGACGTTTTGAAACATAGATTAATTGATGAGTTGATTAAACATGCTTTGAAAATCAAGCTCTACACCTGTGGTTGAGCAAGGTAAGCGGAACGAGTTGAACCTGATAGCCTAACCGTTCCACCTGCTGTTTCTTCAAACGTTGTGATTGAGAGCGCTGCCCAGTGTCGCTAGCCCGGTAATCACGATAGGACTGATGTTGCTTCAACATGTGATAGACCGCGATCAACAATCGATGGGCCACGGCAATGATTGCTCGCTTGTGCCCTCGTCTCGGGTCTAAGCGACGATAGGCGCTGGCAAAGTAGGAGGTTCTACAGCGCACCGCCGCATTCGCCATCTGCACCAACATCCCCCGCAGCCAACGATAATTCGGGGGCGTCTTATCCGAATTATCGTTGGCTGCACTCTCATGATTACCCGGACAAATTCCCGCCCACTTACACAAGTGAGCCGCACTGGGAAAGCACCCCATATCTACCCCGACTTCTGCCAACAGCAGTTCGGCACTGCGACGAGCCACCCCAGGAATGGTATCGAGGAGCGTCATTGTCTGCTGCCATGATCACCATCCCTCAAAGCCATCAGGGCAAGAGGAGTCGGAAGGTCTGGGATGCTCAGAGTGAATTGGGGGAGATTGAGACTGAATTAACTGCTCAATGCGCTCATCGAACTGTTGCAGATGAGTTTCGAGGAACTCCAGTTGTTCGAGGTGGGTTTGGATCAAAAAGCGATGATGTTCTCGTACTCAGCCTGTGAGGGCTTCGCTTGAGGCAGGTTGTTTGCGCCGCAGTCGTCCTTTTGCATGCTCTGCTAGAGCTTCTGGGTTCTCGGTTCCCTTGCTAGCGCTTTGAGCATGGCTCTGGCAGACACGCCACTAATATCAGTGACAACGGATGCCAGTTTGAGATTGGCCCATTCCAGTACCTTCTGTAAGCGGAGTAACCTAATTCATAAGGGTTTCATGGTTAAAGAATGTGGTAATTCTTATGAAACCCTTATGAATCAGGCTTTGCAAGACTTTGTCCTGTACTTAGTTGTTGGTGTAATCGCGGTTTTTCTTCATTGTGTATGAAGATAAAGAAAGACATCTGTAGTTTTTCCAACCCTAACGAAGTAACCATGCAGGAGAGGTGCTTTTTCGAAAAAGTCAGGCTCATAGCCATCCTGATTAATTCTTAAAAAACCGGGTGTCTCAGATGGTGTTAAGCTGTTTTTCAGCTCTAGAGGAAACCAATCTAAGACAAACTGTTCTTGGATATATGGGCGATTCATTTGCTGAGAGCGAACTGATTCTTGCATGATATTTTCAAGTGCCTCCTCACTGAATGTGAGAACTCCAATCAATGACCAATCCGTAGGCCCAGGTGCTAAGCTCGGTTTAGTAATGTTCATTGTCTGCCAGAAAACTCTAATTGGCGGACTGGGCAAGCTAATATACTTGCCTAATGTTTTGACATTGGTAGAGACTGCCATATTATTTGAAGCTAGTTTAGGTTTGACTTGCGATGGTTGACAACTGAGCAGTAGGACAAAGAACGAGACAAATAGCAGACTTCTAACTGAAACCCATAATTTTGAAGTCATAGTTTGTAGTATTCTCTAAACGCCCAACCTAATTAAAAATTAAGGCGTTGCTGATTTGATAACGATATAGCTATCCCCAGAACAGGCTCTTTCGTGGAAAAATCATTACTTTTCAGCAACGCCAAAATTAAAAACTTAGCGCCGACCTGAACCGTTGCTAACTGTTGCACCATTCAGATCGCCTTCTTTCCAAGTAACCTCACGTTCTAAAGTCGAGTATTGCATATACTCATTAGCCAAACCAACAACTACAAGCCTTCCATTTTCTGCATCAGGAGTTCCAGATGCAATGTCTGACTGGCCTGGATTGAAGTTATACCGATCCTCAGCGTGCAGTGTAAAATTCAGCTTGTAGCTTGGTGTTTGACCAGGGGTGACAGTTACTGAACTACTTAACCATACTGAGTGGCCACCTATCGCTTTTTCCCAATTTTCCGTCTCAGGGTAAGGAAATCTCGGATCGCTACCAACCACAATTGGACTGCTGGTTATGTTGAACTGGACTTCCTTACTCGCGTAGGCAGGGTATTGTACAATGATTTGACGATAAAGGTTCTCGGCTCCACTCTGTGCATCAAGAATCAAGTTTCTCAGTGCAATCTTACCGTTTGCATCATCATTAACAAACGTGTCATAAGAGAAATTGCGGTTTGCCCCTCTACCATCCTGGTAATGAAAGTACGCTGCTGCTCCATCCGGTAAATATCTCCAGGGGTTGGGTGTCCAAGCTACGTTCGCCTTCAACCTCCATTCTTCAAAAAGGAGATAGTCATTCCATGTCGGTGACTCTTTGGGGAATTTTGAAAAACCGTCATCGTGCTTAATGTCAGGTCGAGTGGGGGAACCAATCCTGTAAGTTGTAGCTAGGTCGGAGCTATTCGTAGACAGCGATAGAGAATTAATATCTGGAATTTCGTCTGCACCTACACCTGTTCTAGGTAGCTGATTTCCAAAGTTAATTTTCTGAACATTATTAGCCCAGAGGTATCCTCTTTGACCGTTGTCAAGCTGTACTTTATACCAATAAGGGTATGTATGGTCATTTGTCTTTAAGTACTCAACCAGCGTGAAGACAGTGTTCGCGGACAGCAGAGTGGGGTTTGTACTTGGGTTTACCCAGGGGTACGAGCGGAAGTTAGTGTTAGCTTTTAGTACACCTCGTCCGCTCACTGGAGACGTACTGATGATGTTGATACCAGCAGGCGTTGGTTTAGAATTAGGAACAGGAGTAATAGGTGTACCTGGTCCTGACTGATAACTTACAGGTAAATAAACCGATTGTCCTGGTTGTATCAGCCGTGCCTCAGCTTCAGTAAACGTACCGCCGCCTGGTTTCTGAATTTCACGCCAACGGTTAGCATTCCCCAGTTCACGCTGGGCGATTCCTGATAACGTATCACCGGAGCGGACAATGTACTGTCGCTGCTGTCCAGGCGTTGCTGGAGGTGTGTAATAGGAATTTGTCTGAGCATTTTCCAGACGGACAAAAGACACTCCAGCATATTGAGCCGGAGTTAGGATACGTTCCTTAACCCAACTACCTGTAGGCCAGTTCGCCTCAGTAATGCGGATGCGACCATCAGGGTAGACCTCTTCCAAGAAGGCAACGTGTCCTACACTTCCAGCGCCTTTGACATTGGGAGGCCAGACTACAATCCCTCGTGCACCAGCGGTTGGTGTAGAGGTGACAGGCAAGCCCACCCTTTCGGCATCTCGCTTCCATGTTCCCGCATGACCGCGGAACAAAGCATTGGCCTTAATAGCTGCGGGTAGCAACCCAGTTTCCAGCATTCGACCATAGGTATACCAAGTGCATTGTCCTATCCAGTTATAGGCAAAGGGGTTCACTGGCCCTTTACGATAATTATCAGATTTGTCATTAATCGGAACTTGAGGAATTGGCTGTGGTTGCGGATTAGGTTGAGTACCATTTGGCATCTCCCAAGAACGATAAGCTTTTGCCCGTTGCCCGTTCCAATAGATGTATCCACCTTCAAAATCTGTTCGCATTCCACCGTTCCACGGATACTCCCGCCGCGTGGGGAAGCCTAGCCAACCCCCAGAGCCGCTTGGAGAGTAGTATTCGCTATATTCCCGTTGCAAATCAATCCAGACAGCAACAGCACCATGCTGCGGCGTCCAATGAATCGTACCGTTTTCGTAGTCGCGGTATTTACCACTCGTCCCTTGCGGCGATCGCGTTGCATCCTTATACTCGCTCGTGGGGTTACCGAGTAAGTGCTTGGTCTGTTGCCATTCATTTTCAATTGCTCTTTGCCAGTCAGGAGTTGTGGGTTGTGGCTGAGGTGCTGGAGCAGAGACTTCTCGTGGAACCTGGATCGTGCGACCTGGATAAATTAGATTGGGATTAGCAATACCATTTCTCTGGGCAATAAAGTTGTAATAGGATACTGTTCCATTGCCCATGGTTCGATAAGCAATAGCACTCAGCGTATCTCCAGACCGAATTGTGTATGACTCCCACTCATAATATTTGCCCATGAATTCAGTTGAAGCTGCCCGTTCAGTAGGAGTTACCCTTCCTTCACCACTCCAAGTCTCAGGAATTAGCGTCGCTGGCACATCATATTCTTCGGGTTTTGTTGCCTTTGCCAAATGCACTGCCGCAGCTATATTCAGTAAACCAGCACCTGTTTCGCCATCCCATCCCGGCGTTTTCAGATCGGTTGCACTATTCTTGAGAATTTCAATCACTTGGCGGTAGCTCAAACTAGAGTTGGCCGCCCAAACCTGAGACACTGCACCTGTGACTTTAGCACTGGCTATAGAAGTTCCTGCCATTGCACCTACACCATCGCCAGTGGTAGACAGTTCTGGATTCTCAACTGTTCCACCGGGAGCCATAATATCCAAACCGCTACCATAAGATGAATAAGCATCGCGGTCAAAAGCTTTGGAGAGTGCTACTTCGCCATTAATTCGTTCAGCCGCACCTGCAGTGATAATGTTGTCAAACTCCTGCGAAGCTTGACCTAGTACGGACATCACACCGCCATCATTACCAGCCGCTGCCACAATCAGTACATTATGCTGACGGGCATATTCAATCGCTGCCCTCTCAGCCGGAGTAAACTCATATCGGGTCGTTACACTGCCATCGGGGTTAACTTGAGTCAAGTCAAGACTGAGGTTAACTACGGCATTTGGTTGTCCTGACTCCTTAGCAGCATCTACAAATTCAACTAAAGAATCTGCCCATTTTCCAGAACCAACGGCACGTCCCACCCACAGGGGTGCATCGTCATTAATACCATCAATTCCAACTCCGTTGTCCTGAGTCGCCCCAATAATCCCTAAAATATGGGTACCGTGCTCATTTCCCTCCCCAGATAACAGCAATGGGTTAGCATCCCCATCAATGAGATCGCGTCCCAAGAAGATTTTGCTGTAGTCAATGTCAGGGTTGTTAGTACTGAATCCTGTATCAATAATGCCTATTAGGGGTTGGTTTTCTTTAGAGAACTCAAAATGTTCTGTACCAATTGCTGAAGTTGAAATTGAATCTAGAATGCTCGAATCATTAGGATCTGTTGTTGGAATAAAAGATTTATCCGGAGCAATTGAACTCAGCTCTGGAGACTGAGGATCTGAAGATGTAGAACTGAAGTCAATTGGGTCGTCAGAGTATGGGCCAGCTGTATCTAAGACTGTAGGATCTGCTGTTGATAGAACAGGTTCTGGACCTTCCAAAGCTGGAATGATTAGGCTTGGAGCAATAGAATTATCTGGAGTAATGTAGGGCTTCGCGTATTCAATCAAGGCTTGTCCCATATCACTGGGACGCCAGTCTTTTGCCGGGGCAATATATTCATCAAGGGAGGCTGCCTTACCTGTAGCTCCCCGAATCTGAAAAATTAAATCGTTGTAATCGCGGTCGCTACCTTTATCAACTCGTTGGTCTTCCATAACAAAGGTGTTACCCTCGCCTGTCACATCTACAGCTTGGCCCACATGAAAAGCATCATCTGGGTTAGCAGTTGACATTGAGAACAAGGGCAGCTTCGCACCATGAACAGCTGGATTATCAAAAACTGTCTGAACCTGACCATTTGGCGCTAGCATGATGCCGAATTCATCGCCTGGTCGCATGGTAAACGTCTTCACGCCCAGATATTCACCCATGTTCCAGTTAGTGCTCTCACCTAAGCTGCCACTAAACTTGGCTGCTTCTAGGCGATCGCGAATGACCACATGACCCAGATCAGAATCACTTAAAGCACGGCGGGCTGCTTCCTGAATAAACGCTTCAGATCCAGGTTCAAACTGCTCCATTCCATCCAAACTGAAGACAGCTAGCTCACCTTTGTAGCTACCGCCATCGAACAAGAAATCAATCCCAACTTCCCCAGTCTCCCCCACTGTGAAGACCCCAGAATCAAACCTAACTCTGGGGGGTGCTTCTTCTAAAACGGTCAGCTCAATCTCTACATCTGTGCTTGCTTCACCCTCTGGTAACTCCTCAGCCGTTTGCTCAGCATCCGTTACAGTTGTGGGATCAATGTTTTGCTCGCTAACTTCAGCATCAATGTCGCTTTGTGCTGCATCATCTGCATCAAGGCTCAGCTCGGTCTTAACATCGGCTTCTATGTCAAATTCTGTTGAGTCTAATGGGGAGTTTGAACTGAGATTAAAACTCTCTATATTCTCCTCTAAATCAACAGGGGATTCGGTTGGCTCAAAGTCAGCTTGATAGATAAAGGCAATGGGCTCAATCTCTTCATCACCCATATCAAAATCAGGGAAGTCCTCTATCCCTTCACCTAGCTCCCCATCCACATCCATATTTAGGGTAGAGCTAGTATCATTCGGGATTGGCTCCTGAAAGCTATCTCCATCTGTTGCCAGCTCTGCATCTGAAGGAGCAGTGCTTCCTGCATCGAGATTGATATTTACAATTCCACTATCCGTACTATAGGCCGCATCTGCGTCTAAAACAGCGAGGTCAGGTGTCTCATCTCCTCCATCGACCAAACCACTGGGCGTCAAGATGGGTTCAAGGATGAAGGTTTGAGTCTGCGCTCTTTGAACATTGTTTGGAGCAGCAAAACCTTGAGCAGCACGCCGCTTAGCAGAGCGATTAAACAGCCTCATAGATAGCACCTGAATTTATGGATGAAGAGTTAAATGGCGATTGCACAACCAAACTGCACTGGTTAATTCGAAGTTGTGCAGAATGAAGTTTCGATAACACTACGGTATAACCTAGCTAAAACACTAAGGGAATACACGTAAAAACTTAAAATACTTTTGTTACTTAAAAAACAAGGTTTGTTCGTGAACTTTCAATAAACCTGTAAGATTTCTATTGGCCGTAACTCCACTTACTGTCTAAACTCACGCCAATATCCCTACGGGTGCATCTGCTAGGAGTT
>NZ_JAMPKN010000028.1:0-48366 GCF_039962155.1 Trichocoleus desertorum AS-A10
TGACCGTTTTTGACCGTTCGGGAGGAGGCACAGAGGGGACAAGCAGGCATGAGCAAACAAAGAGCATTCGAAAATGAACTTTACTCTTCTATCATTACATCTTGAGCACTACCGTGAGTTGAACTATTGATGACGATGAATAGCTATAAGTTGCGTGCTAAGACGATGCTGAAATCAGCCTCAGGAATCGAAAATAGGGTTATTGGCTCGCAGTAAGTATAAAGTTCACCAGCGTCCACGGTCTCTTTCGAGTTGGTCAATTACATCTCTATATAGATCTATCTCTGATTTATGTGGATTTCGTCGGCGTTCTGCTTCAATGTGCCGTTTACAAGAGTCTTGATCGCCGTAAAGGAGTCTTAATAATCGATTTTTCAATGTATCTAATTCACTAGAGACCTTTAATTTCATGGATTGACGGAGTTTAACTGTATATCGATTAATAAATTCATACTCTACGTCAGTTAGATAACCTAAACGATGCTCTGGTCGGTATTCATGCTGAGCTGCTTCTCGTTTATATCCAGCAAGAAAAACTTGACCAAAACCACAGATAAAAATGCATAAGTCTGTATATCGCTCATTGAGTTCAAAATCTACCTTGCGAATCCCAGAGTTTTCCAGAATGTAATGGCAAACTTCATGCGCTAGAATTGCCCGTGCTGCTAATTTGTCGTCAGAGAAATTTGGACTCATTTTAATAGTCACCCAACCTTCTTCGTCTACTTCAAATTGACCAGCTGCGAAGGGTGTGGGCTCCACAACAATCCTTGGAACCATGTAGGGCACTGAAAGTCCAGGAGCAACCTGTTCAGCATGGCGTAGTAAAAGTTCAATAACTTTAGTGAGTGAAGATGAGTTAGTCAGATTACTTAAACTCAGGAGAAAATTTGGATATTGAAAAGACTTTTCCGTTGTCCAGGCAAAGCTAGCAAGTTCTTCTAGTTGAGTCTGTAAAGCACGAAAAGCAGGGTCTATATAATCTTCCGAAGTAAGAGGTGATGTAGCTGAAGCAACGGGTTGTTTTGGCTGCACCTCGACTTGGTGCTCTGATGGAGAGGATTGAAACTCTTCTACCACATTGGTAGAAGTATCTGAGGATAAAACAATATCTCGAACTTTGGGAGACCGAAAAGAGCTTGAACTAGAGGTAACAGAAGAGTCTATTACTTTCAGAAGGAAGAACGCATGACGGAACGGGTAGCGCCCATGCCACTTAAGCCGTAAAATGTCACCCGCGATCGAGCCCTGTGGAATAGACAAGACAACAGTTTTTCCCTTAATATTTAGTTGCTTGGTGGTACCGAAATCCGCTTGTATTTCTCTGACTAGGATCTCCTGTAAAATATCTCCTTTTTTCACATTTGGAGTTAGGTCAATTATGCGTCTATGCCTATACCCTAAATAAATCCCTAAAGCTAACAGTGTAGCTAAAGCCAACCAGATAATTTCCATTTCTATCCCTTATTTAATAGCTAGTTTGTCTGAAGATGATCAATTATGCACTGATCGCTGAACGTCTGAAACTCGTTGCAAACCCTCTAATCGCTTGGCATATAATTCTGTCATCTGCGATCAGCACTCGCACGCCTTCTGAGGGCGCTATTTTAGGTTTCGTTGTGATTGGCCTACATTTCATCAGCAGGGCCGAGTGCGGTAGGCGTTGCGGATTTGGTAATGGTATGGCTATCTCAAAGGCCGCCTCCTTCGTAGAAAAATCATTATTTTTCAGCAACACCGTGTGGTAAGCAGATGCTCCACCTTGACCCACCCCACTGGTTTGATAAAGTCGGCAGGTTTCGCTCACTCCCAAACCTTCTGTTTTCCTGCTCAAAAAAGGGTTGTGTCGCAAAAACTGTCTAAGGACAAACGATCTGTGTCTTTTGCGTTGCTCTAAACAGCGATTTCAAAGAGTACTTCCATCTCTGCGGGTCGATTCCCTGCTGCTCTGCGACGTAAAATGCCAGGATGAGTGAGTACATTCACAAAAGCTATAATGCCACGATTTTGCTATATGACTTGGTGTTTCCAACAAAGCATCGATGGGCTGTATTTGATGAACAGGTCGATGAGGTTTTGCGAGAAGTTGTTTGGCAATCGAGAAACGTTACGAGGTTAAATTTATCGAGTTCGTTGTAGACAAAGACCATCTACATTTCCTAGTGCAATCGGTGTTCATGTACAGCGTGACGAAGTTGGTCAAAATGATCAAGAGTTTGACGGCGAAGGAGGTGTTTCAACGGTGTTCTCAAGTGAAACAAATCTACGGGCGGAGAGTTTTGGAGCGATGGTTATTTTGCCAATACGGTGGGCAAACACAGGGATGAAGGAGTGATTGCAAAGTACGTCAAGAATCAGGATAAGGAATACTTCAAGCTCCATCGAGATGAGCAGATTACTCTTTTCTGATGCTGATATTCCGTCTGCTTGCAGCGGGGTCGCTTACCGGCCATGATCCTCTATGTGAGGAGCTCCGACCTCTCCACTTCCAAATCTTTTTTTCAAAATTTCAGCAAAAGCTTCAGCTTTTGCTCTATTCAAGAAAGATGCTACTTGAATTTTATCTCCATCTAAATATGCATCTTTACAAAACTTATTAATTTCATGAAGAGTTTCATCATCATCCGTTCTTACGAATACAGGATACCAAGTGTCGATCCCTGGAGGGTTTGGACCACCACAAGTATCTTGTCCTGGGGTGAGGCTATAGCTGGGTGTAGAACTAGGCTTAGAAAGTTGGTTTAGGCTGCTTTGTAGAAGTTCAACTATTGCGCTGGAAGTAGTTTTCAAAAACAAACTTTGATGGTTAATCAGGATAAAGACAGTAACTATAGCTAACCAGAAAAAATCTCCAAATATTTTGATAAGAAATTTTCCTAGCCTGATTATGTTGGCTTTTACCTTCTTCAACTGACTAGAATGAAAACTTTTACTTAAGTTTGAACTTGGAGACTGATTAGTTAAAAGAAGTTGCTTAAATGAGAAACTTTTATTTGTTATCGAGCTGCTAGAGACTGAAAAAATATCAACCCCTAAATCTTTTGATCTTTCGCACCAGTGGCATCGTCTATAAGACTTCCTGTAAACATGATTTGGCAAATGTTTGCAACTGATCAATTCAGAAATTGCTTGTTCTAAAGCATTGCACCAATCATTAGCAGTCGGTCTTAAGGTTGGTGCTTGATGTCCATCATTAAAACATCGTAGAAAAAGGCTTTTCAATTCTGGATGGACAACATTAAGGGAAATGGTGCTCCGAGAGGGCTGCACCTTTTTATCGTAGCTATATATCCAATAACCCTGTTGAATCAATCTATCTATATCTGGTTTCTCTTCGCTTCCTTTCCACTCCCCCGTACTAAAAGGATGAATTCCAAACAAAAGCTGGTAAATGATTACTGCCAATCGGAAGTTATCATGGCATGGTGTTTGGGTAATATTAGAGGCTGTTTCACCGATTAGCTCTGGGGGTGTAAATTCAGGAGAAAAAACGGTACAACGATAAATCTCCTTTTTCGCATGATCAGGTACTTGAAACGAATCTGTATCAACGATCGACACCAGAGCCGAGTTGTTAACTCGAATGTTTTGTGGTTTCATGTCGCCTAGAACATAACCTTTGGCATGAATATCTCTGATGATCCAAGCAAGGTTCTTCGCTGCTACATGTAAGTACTTCCAAGTAAATCCAGGAAGTATTTTTTTACGTAGCTTTGGGTTATAGACTTTTGTCAACTCCACACTTCTGTCAATGGCTGGCATTAGAATGCCGACATACTCCCCTTTGCTGTCGTTAATCAGGTCTGTAGGCCAAGCGATCGAAATATGATTAGATGTTTCCAGCGAACGGTCCTTTGGCGGGTTTTTTATCATCAACTCCAGTTTCCGTGTCTGGCTCCTATCCAAAGAGTAATAAATTTTCGCCACTTGCCCTTTTCGGTCAGTTCTCCACACTGTCCCTTCACCACCACTACCTAGCGGTGAGCCTTGAAAGGTAAGTGGGTGACCCGTAGAGTCAAAATAACTCATATGTTACCTCTTGCAGTTACCTGAGAAGCAATTTACAAGCCTTGCCTGTTCACCTATATCCCTTCATTGGCAAGTAGGGATAGCGATGATAAAGACAGAGAAGCAGTGTCTTATCGTCATCGGTTCGAGCATTCAATCGCTCAGAGTTCAAAAAGCTCACAATGTACTCATCGCTGACCTCTGGATAGGCTGTTGTTTGCATGTACTCCTGTAAAGGTTGAAAGAAGCCATTGCCAGGTTTCCAATCAAATGTTTGGATTGCCAGACGCTCTAGACCATCTGTTGATGCACAAATGAATTCATACTGGTTTAGGAAAACTTCTGTCTTCATTTCGGTTAGACAATCTGGAGATGTCACAAAGGTAGTTTGGTTAATGAACTCCCCCTTATCTGGTTGAAAAACCAGTTGATAGTCTTGCCCCACAGGCTTAACTACAATGAAGCCATCACCAACTTGTGCAGCAGCTACCCATTCAGGAGTAGCAATGAATAGCAACAGCGTGCAGTTGAAGTCATGGACGCTGTGATCTCTAGCGATCGCTTGTTTCTCCAGAATCTTTGCAACAATTTCGAGTGTTTTATTAAGATGCTTAGTGATCGCTTGCTTCGATAATGATCGCAAACTAACTTTTTGCCTTCCCAACCATTCAAACCACTTTTGCGTACATAATAAAGCTCCTCTAACTGCTAACTTTGCACCTACATCCGCATATTTGGCACTACCAGCCCCGTCTGCAACGGCACCGACAATGATGTTGCCATCATCGAAGGAGCGGTAAGCCCCGTAGTCCTGGCAGGGGATACCTTTGTCCCTATGGCTAGTTCCTAGCGCAGATCGCGCCACTGCTTTCCATGTCATTGGCTAACCTCATGAATCTAATTTGGTGCTGAACCCCATCCCACTGCTGGAAGAACGGTCATTCCATCTCCAGGTTTGCCTGTAGAAACTCGCTTCATAGACTGGCTCAACCAGAGGAACATAGACTTAAAATCCAACCCATTGAGTAGTAGGGGCGGACGCTGAGGGGGAGCAATCTGGCGCAGAATAGCCATGTCTGCTCCTTCCACGGCTACCGTAAAAAATGAGAGTTGACGATTTGCTTCGGCTCGATTAATCTGTTCTGCTGCATTTCGCCAGGGGGAGGTGGGTGCTCCATCTGTAATTAACCAAACCCAAGGTTGGTGATAAGGAACCCCATCGGCTTTATAGATTCGCTTACGAGTCTCTAAGAGGTCTAAGGTAAAATCGATTGCCTCTCCCACTGGTGTCCCACCATCCGCAGTCAAGCGAGGAGGAACAAAACCATCGATTGTGACGAAGTCCTGTGCTAGTTCCACAGGTCCAAAAGAGACGATCGCAATCTCAACTCTCAAAGATGCCAGTGCATCTTCTTCAACTGATTCCTTGAAAATCATCAGCCCACGATTCAATTCCTCGATCGGCTGACCCGCCATAGAGCCAGAGCGATCAAGTAGCAACACAACAGGGCAGCGGGGTTCTGGGTTATCAATGAATTCTGGTTGTCCTACAGGCATTTTCTTATCTCCTTGTTAGGTTTTGTGTACGTTAAGTGCGTTTTGATCAAGAATTAAATTTTGGGGGTCAGGAAAGAAATCTCCAAAACTTTAGAGTTTCAGCGCGATTACCGAACTCCACTCTCACCCGCATCTGATTTGCCACTTAACTGACTATCTCCTCTACTCTCGCCAAAGCCCTTAAAATCCTGACTGGATTCTCCATTTGAGCGGGTGGCGCCATCTGTACCAGGAGCCTTGCTTTCAGTTCCATCAGGATTGCTTTGGCTAGCATCAACGGGAGTTTGATCCTGTCCATCAGGAGCTTGATTCTGGCTGTCTGGTTGACTCTGGTTGTCAGGGGATTGAGGTTGATTATCAGGTTGGCTGTCTATACCAGGAGCTTTGCTTTCAGTTCCATCAGGATTGCTTTGGTTAGCATCAACGGGAGTTTGATCCTGTCCATCAGGAGCTTGATTCTGGCTGTCTGGTTGACTCTGGTTGTCAGGGGATTGAGGTTGATTATCAGGTTGACTCTCCGAGCCAGGAACCTTGCTTTCAGTTCCATCAGGATTGCTTTGGTTAGCATCAACAGGAGTTTGATTTTGTCCGTCAGGAGTTTGATTCTGTCCGTCAGGAGTTTGATTCTGGCTGTCTGGTTGACTCTGGTTGTCAGGGGATTGAGGTTGATTATCAGGTTGGCTGTCTATACCAGGAGCTTTGCTTTCAGTTCCATCAGGATTGCTTTGGTTAGCATCAACAGGAGTTTGATTTTGTCCGTCAGGAGTTTGATTCTGGCTGTCAGGGGATTGAGGTTGATTATCAGGTTGATAACCAGGGTATCCATCAAATTCTCCTTGTGCCGGAAGAGGTTCAGGATCTGGAAAATCACACATCAGGTTTCCAGCAGCTTCTCCTACCGCTGCACCCACCATACCACCCAAACTTCCCCCTATAGCAGCTCCAGCAGGACCAGCTTCAGCTCCCCCCCCATACTTTCCTACCGCGAAGCCTATAAATTCACCAGTATCCTTAAAAGCTTGAATACATGAATCTGGAGATTTCTGATTTGAATTGTCAACACGGCTTACGTTAGTACTTCCTCCAGAACCTCCTTTTTCTGCAGAGGCTGCTCCCTCTAGATTATTCACTGCATTTTGTGAGTTTGAACTTGCTTGAGGTGGTGACATTAAAAGTTATCCTTCCTATCTTGAAATGATGAGTAATTTGAAATTGTTTGAGATAATCATGATGAAATTCGTAGCTGTCAAAGCTTTTCCGCTAGTAGCTATTTACATCTGGATTACTAAAAGATGTAGGCTTGGAATCCTGATCCTTTGAAAAAGCAGAAGGACGTTCACTTCTGCATTGAGGTGGCAGCCCTTTACAGAAGGGTTAGCATGTTGTTTATGATTTTCTCCCTCAGAAAAGCATCCATATACCTTGCCGATTCACCCAGTTCACTCTTCTGGACAGCAAAACAGAGTGCAGTTTTTCTTGCTTCTTCGGGAGACACACCACTGAGAATAGTTCTTCTTCCAGCAACTTTGCAGGTTTCTGCTACTTGTTTCCACATTTCTTCACCTGATAACTTTGCTAGAGCACTAATAAAGTTGTTATCAAGGCGTGTGTCAGAAAGTAGTGGTTCAACATTGTGCCTGTACAAGCAGATTTTATCGGGACAAACTCTTTCACAGCCTGCGAATGGGTAGTTCTGAATACTGCAAAGGTTGCGATATCTATCTTGGAAGACTCGGATACGCTGTTCTTCTTCGCCAGAAAGATCGGGTTGAGTGGAGCTTTGTTTGTATCTGCTTAAGCCAATGCTGGACATCAAAGACAGGAATTCCTTTGTCAATTGCTGAACCATTTCATACTGCCATCCATACTTTTGCCCAAACCTCTCAAAATAACTGCTTACTCCATAAATCAAGCTAATTTCGATTCCTTGAAAATCTTGGCTACTGCTTCTTCTGAACTTACTGACCACTTGAATAAGTTGAGGGAATTCTATTATCAACCCAGTAGCCTGATTAACAGCTGATAGAACGTACCGAGCGACAACCTCTTGTACCTCCAAATTTTCAACAATTTGCTCTGCCTCCTTCTTGAGGGGTTTTAAACTATCCTCAATAGTTAACGATCCACTGAGTGGTGCAAACACATCAACCATTTTTTGAGAAAACTTTTTCATCGATTGCCGGATGAGTTGATTCTCCTGTTCCTTAGAAAGTTGTTGGAAAACAACTTTGCTGTAGGGCACCTGAATCAGCAGAGAACTGTCATCTCCCTCGCTATACACAGCTGCTTCTCCGACCGACAAAGAGGCAATTCGGCGTTGTTGATCCTCGTCCAGATTCATGGTTGCACCCATCACTCGTCTATCATCGGCTGCAACTACACGGTGCATAATCTTCAGGTTGGTGTTTTTAATAATATCTGGTGCTAGTTTGGTCGGAATTTGTTCTGCAATCAAGAAACCCTCTCCGTAGGCACGAATTTCAGAGAGGATATTGCAGAAGGTTTCTACTGCTTTCCCCCTACTATTGGCTGTCTCTGTATCCACAACTGTAGATACATTCTTGAACAGCCTATGCGCTTCCTCTATAACTGTTAGATGAGACAGGGGTTTACCTTCAGTTAAACCTTGTGAGGTGTAATACTCACATAGAAACGTTAGAAGTAACCCAATCAGGAAGGCTTTTTCGTCATCATCTCCAATTTGCTCTAATTCCAGAATGGTTGGTTGCTGAAGCAATGCCTGAATTGGAATTGATTTCCTGGTATCTAACATCAATCCCTTACCCCCAATTCGCAGGCTGTTGATCCTGGTTTTAAGGGCAGCTTTCACATCCATCGTGATTTTATCTTCATAACCTAAGCGATCGACAACTTCGTCGATTTTTCGGTAGAGATCGGTCAGCGTTGGATGAGCATTTTGGTGTAAGCCGCGATCGTTGGTACTGGTAACTAAATTCCAGCCCTTATCTTGATAGATTTCATGAATACATGCCTCTAGAACGTAGGGCATCGGGGCATACATTACAAAACTGGCATTGAAAACTGACAGCAAATGGCTAATGTGCGTTTGAACAGAAACCCCCGGCATGATTTCAAAGGGGTTCAAGCGAAAAGGTGATGTGGTATCATCCCCCAGGGTGAAGATCCGTAGATAGTTTGCTAGTTCTCTAATGTGAAGAGCCTTTCGATACTCAGTTTTCGCTGGCTCAATCACCAAAAATGGAAGATTGGCTTGCCATGCTTGCTTGAGTAGATGAAAGATGGTGTTAGTTTTACCGCTTCCAGTTGTACCAACTGCCAAACCATGTCGGTTTAGGCTTTCATAACTGACTTGGTACTGGTTTCCTACCCTTTGACCACAATGTATGATATCCCCCACACTGATGCCCTGTTTAGTCTTGCTATCAGGTACAGCAACATCAAAGCGGACATAATCTTTGACGAAATACCCAGGAGCCTCTTCTGTTGGTAACTGTGCGAGTATCGCCAGTTCTTTTGAGTTTTCTAGAGCGAGGTATTTGTGGGGATACTCCACGTTCTGGCTCGGACCCTTTGGCGCAGCACTACTGCTGCGAAGGGGTTGATGAGTTGTTTTGCAAGATGGATACTCTAACACTCGAATTGGATCAAGCCGGGAATCTTCACCTCCAAAAACGGCCTTAATAATGGCTTGACCATGGCGGAAGGTTTGTGAATCTTGAGACAAAAGGTATGTTCCTACATGCCACAGTCCCTGGGACTTTCCAAGCTCCAGCTTCTCTTTCAGACTTTCCAGTCGTTCCTTGTAAGTCTCTGCGATCGGATTTTGTACATTAGCTGCTGCCTGTGCATTTTCTACGATTCGCCGCTCATTTACCGTGGAGTTATACAGCTCCTCTACTTCAATTTCTGAAGCTGGAACTGCCATAACCATATATGCCCATCCAGCTTGACTTGCAGTTGCACTGTTTAGTCCTCGAATCAGTCGCTCAATCTGTTCATTATTTGCAGTCTCCCTGTCCGTTTTCACAGTAGGACTTCCTGTCACGATCGCAGCATACTTATATCCTTGTGTCAGGTTTTGCAAAAGAGCTAAGTCGTCTTTTGAAAGCTGAGTTTGCAGATCAATTCCAGGGTATGCACTTTGCAGGGAAGCGGCTATCGTTGACAAATGGTTGCCTTGGTAGGTCCCAATGAACAAATTGAGTCGAGATGGCTCGTGAATGATCAGGAAGATAAGCGGAATTTTTTGTCCATACAGCCCAGCATTAATGTCTTGCATCAACGAGCGTGGCAGAGCCCGTTGTGTTTCCTGACTACTCCAAAAGTCCGCAATTCCTAAAACTTTGACAAAGAATGAATTACCAGGTGCAGGAACATGAACATTTTCCGTGGATTCAGCAACTTTACCCTGTAAAGCATTCAAGTAACTGCGTTCAAGATAACCGATATGTTGAGTGGAAAAGCTCATAAAGTAAACTCTCTAAAAACTAGATATTCCTATCCCCATGAAAAATCAGATATAAAGGAAGCCACAATAATGACGACGAACATCAATCCACCAAAAATGACTTCAAGAGTAGCTGCGACCAGAATCTTCAAAAGAAATCTAAAAATTACGAAGCAGTAAAGATTCAAAAATCTTTTCGCCTTCTAGCAGCACCTGTTAGGGTCAACTTTAATGCCACCTTTGTCTGTCAACTCCACTCTGAACATCAAAATTCGAGAATTATTTACGTAGCTACAAGATTCATTCATCGCCTAAACCTGCTCAGTTGTGGTGGCGTTTCCTAATTAGTTGTGAGATCAACCTTTCTAGAAGTGCCGCAAAGTGAGAAATGTTTGAGACTGACGCGCTCGATTTGCATCTGACTACCTTATTCCTTGGGAGACTCCCTTAATGAATCTAGTAGTCGGAGAAATCTTCACAACAACCTGAATAGTTTATTTATGAGAGACAATTAAATAGACACCGTAGGCTAACCCACCCCAAACAGCAAAAGTGGCAAAAGATGGACCAAGAAGCTCGAATACAACGTGATAAACAAACGTTAAAATAGGATAAGCCAAGAGCAGGAGTACAAGAGTATAAAAGAAACCTCCCAAATTTCCTGTTGCTTGCTCTACGGTGATCTCTGAGCTAGTTGTTAGGTTATAAATTTCCTGTGGCTGTGAAATTCCTGTACTCGTCTCTTTCCCAATGACTTCCAAGGAATCACCATCACAAATAACCCCAAGAATCTTTTCTCCCCGTAGCTCTACTGCTTTCAAGCCAATGATGTTACCGTGTGTATCTGTAAGTTCCAATCTAAACGTCAAAACCTGGATATTATTGACATATGTATGAGAAGTCCCCCACATTCCCAAATTAGTTTTAGTCTTGGTTCCCAAATCCGTTCTGAAGTCAACTTTCCTCGCAATTCCCTGATATCTTGTTGAGCTAGGTTTACGTAAGAGCATCATTTCTCTGAAGTCCTTCTACATGAATAAGACTCATTCAACTGATATTGACCAACCCACATGCCAGCAATGCTATTTATAGGACCATTCCTCTTAAGGCCTTGTGGTTCATTGCATAGAAATGAGGTTGTTCAACGGAATGCCAGTTGCGTGGGCTATAAACCAGCTAACTACCATGTCTAGTCCCTCACCAAAGGGTGATAGGAAGAGAATCATTAGTGCAGCTAGCCCAAACGGGCTATCTTTTAATGGCTCCAGTTCTGGAAAAAATTTACTAAAAACAACATGACCATCTAACGGAGGAATGGGGAGCATATTTACAACAAATAGTTTCAGATTGATTAAAGCCAAAAGCAACAGTATTAGTTTAGAGACGATGAGGGCAGCACCTACTGTCCCCTCCGTACTTGAGGCCAAAAGCCATCTGATGAGCGCGATCGAGAGTAAACCTAATGTCAGGTTAGAGAGCGGACCAGCAGCAGAAACTATCACTTCTCCCCACTTGGCAGATCGAAATCTTGATGGATTCACAGGCATCGATCCCCATGTAATGCCTGCAATGATAAGGAAGATAGTTGCTTCCCAACCCATATGTTTAAGGGGATTTAGAGTCATATGACCAGTCCTTATGGGGGTTTGGTCTCCTTGTTGTAAGGCAGCTAGACCGTGAGATAGCTCATGGACACAAATCGAAAAAATGACAATCAAACCAACAAGCATAAAAGGAATAAATCCATCTTGAGTCAGAATTAACAACATAACCTCAAACCTCTTGAGTAGAGGGCAGTTAGCATTTGTTTAGGCTTAACCGAGAGTGCGCCAGTTACGCGAAACTTCTTATCTAGATTTGGTGGTAATAATAGGATGGTTAGAATCATGAGTGTGACCGAGATTCGTTTTGAATCGTAGCTGCTGGAGTAATGTTTGTAGAGGCCGTTCAAAGTCTTAACAGATGAGTTCTCAGGACTCCACATATTGACAACTAACAACAACGTGATAGCTGCGATCGCAATGGGCAGTAGAAAATGTAGGGCTTTTCGGCCTGGAAATACTTTCATGGGTAATCTTTATTAGAATGTTTGAGAATTCATGGATAATTGTTGAGTCCCGCGGTTTTTCCCTTGACCGCCAGAGACTGGCGTTGTCTGTTCTCAATATCGGAAGAAATAGAAAGTTTCTCCAGGTGTACTTTCCAGTGGTGGTAGACTGAAAAAGTAGGTCTTGATAAATTTAACCAAATGTGGTAAACGCACATGACTCAGGGCGCATCGAGAAAGCTAATTGCTTCTGATCAGGGACATGCAGAGATTTTGAGGGCTATTGAGAGAAAGAAAATTGAGAGCAGGGAAAACCAAAGAACACAATTGGAGAGTTGGACTCAAGAGGGAGATACAGCCTCTTTACAAGCGGCAGAACTTTTGAGAGGGCGAGGTGAGTTTCAGCCAAGCCTTAATAATGAAGACTATCCAGAGGGCCTAACTCCAACTACTTGGAAAAGCTTCTGCCAGCACAACCCAGTTTTGGCTCGTGCGTTCAAAATTTTCTGCGAAGTCTTAGATCTCGATTGGCAAGAAATCGTTGATTCTCGCGTAATTGTTGATTGGTCTCAGTCGATTGAACGAGAAATCAATGAGTTTTATGGCCGTACAGAAGAACTAGCTAAATTACAACGACAGATTGTCAACGAGCAGCCCTTATACCGTTATAGAAATGGTCTTTGCAAGCTAGTCGTGTTGTTTGGCATGGGAGGGATTGGTAAAACAACCCTTGCTGCGAAGCTAGCAGAAGGGGTCCAAAATCAATTCGAGTTTGTGATTGTGCGATCGCTACGCAATACGCGATGGATTGAAAGCCTTTTAGATGATCTGATTGGGAGCATTTCTAAGCAACAGATAAGCGTTCTACCAGAAACTGTAGATGAGAAAATCACTAAACTAATTGAGTATTTGCGGGACTATCGTTGTTTAGTTATATTAGACAACTTTGAAGATATTTTACAGGGAGAAGATTCAGAGCCTAGCCTCTGCCGAACTGGATACAGTAACTATGATAAATTACTGGATCATATAGGAAGAGAGAATCACAAAAGTTGTTTACTACTAACAAGCCGGGTAGAACCAGCAGTAGTTAAAGCATTGAGAGAATCTGACCAAAAGGTATATTCTCTAGAAATTCGTGGACTTGCGCCGGATGCTGGGAGTGGTCTTTTTCACAGCCATAACCTTGACGCTTCAGAGTCAGATCTACAAGAAATTACCAGCCACTATGGTGGGAATCCCTTTGCACTCAAAATTGTAGCGGCAGGAATCACAACTGTGGGTGTTCCTATCGCACGTTTCCTCACACTTTTGAGGAATGGGTACTTCCCATTTAGCGAAATTCAAGATCTCTTACAACGTCAGTTTGAGCGTTGTCTTCAGCAAGAGACAGGTTTTCAGCAACAAGAAGTTATGTACTGGTTAGCGATCGCTCGCGAACCTGTTGCGTTCGACACATTGCAAGATGATTTACTATCAATTCAATCAAAGCAATTATTGAGGGAAACGCTTGATGCTTTGAGAGAACAATCTCTCATTGAAATAACCTCTCTTGGAATTATGCAGTTGCCCGTCGTGATGGAGTACGTAACCAAACGTTTGATTGATGAAGTGAGTCTTGCAATTCTAACTGGAAACATCTCTATTCTTAAAAAATATGCCTTGCTCAAGGCGCAAGCCAAGGATTACATCAGAAATACTCAGAGTCTTTTTATCTTACAACCACTAATTGAGCGTCTCATTGAGCACTATGACACTTCAGAGAAAGTTCAAGAACGATTCAATCAAATTTTATTGACTTTAAGAGGACGACTTACTCAGGAGACTGGATATGCTCCTGGTAATGTTCTAAACCTGTTAATTCACATGCAAGTTGATTTGAATAGGAGTGACTTCTCTAACCTCAGACTTCAGCAGGCTTATTTAGGAAGTCAAAATTTATGCTATGTCAATTTTTCGGGTTCTGATTTTTCTAAATCTGTGTTTACACAAACCTTTGGAAGTGCTCTATCTATTGCATTTAGCCCAGATGGACAGTATCTAGCAATGGGTGATTCCAATGGTGATATCTATTTGTGGAACGTTGCCGATTTTCAGGAAGAAATAATCTGCCGAGGACACACGAACTGGGTAATGTCTCTGTCCTTCAGTTCTGATAGCAAGATGCTTGTTAGTGGCAGTGAAGATAAAACAGTCAGACTCTGGGATATTGAGACAGGAGAGTGTATTCAGAGTTGCGGCAGAGACGATCAGCGACACACGGACTGGGTAATGTCTGTTGCTTTTCATGCTGACAAGCAGTTGATTGCAAGTGGCAGCATAGATGGAACTATTCGACTTTGGAACGCTAGCACGGGACAATGCATTGGAACTTTGGTTGATCAGCAAAACCCCAGAAGGATTTGGGCAATTGCTCTTAGCCCTCATTCTCCCATGCTTGCCAGCAGTAGTAAGGATGATTCCTTGATCAGGTTGTGGAATCTTGAGACTCAGGACCTCCAAATATTAGGCAGCACGAATGGTCATCTTGCTTGGATCACATCTGTTGCATTTAGCCCAACAGATGATCAACTTCTGGCAAGTAGCAGTATTGATGGCTCAATTAGACTCTGGGATATCAACACAGGCGAATGCCTAAAGATATTGAGAGGACATCAGAATTGGGTAGCAGCAATTGCATTTAGCAAAGATGGCTCTACTTTAGTTAGTAGCAGTGAAGACTACACCATAAAAGTATGGGATTTACAAACAGATCGCATTAATCCATGCCGCAAGACTCTTAGAGGGCACAACAGTCGGATTTGGTCTATTGCGATTAGCTCAGATGGTCAAACAATCGCTAGTGGCAGCAATGATCGCGTAGTGAAACTCTGGAATATAGATACAGGACGATGCCTCAGAACCTTACAAGGATACCCACGCTGGATAACATCAATCGCCTTTAGTCCTGGTGGAGAGTCTCTTTTTAGTGGCAACGAAGATAAGACAATCAAACAGTGGGATGTTGAAAATGGGGGATGCCTCAGATCGTTTGTCGGACATGCCAGTCGAGTTTGGTCACTTGCGATTTCCCCAGATGGTAGAACGATAGCTAGTGGTAGTGATGATCAAACGATCAAATTCTGGGATCTCGCTACAGGGAGATGTTACTCTACTGAGAAAGCGCATCGAAGCCTAGTTTTGTCAGTTGCATTTAGCCCTAATGGTGAGATCCTTGCTAGTACAGGAGAGGATGGAGCTATTGTTCTTTGGAATGTTGCAACACGTCAATCCTTTAAAGTTTTACGAGGGCACACTAGTATTGTTCGCTCAGTCCGGTTTAGTCCTATCAACAATCAGATTTTAGTTACTGGTAGCGAGGACAGAACAGTTAGGTGCTGGGATCTTCAGACGAATACATCTACTGTTATTCATGAATTTGCTGGCAGAGTCTTCTCAGTTGCCTTTTGCTTTCTAGGACAGAAGCTAGCGATCGCAGGTGAATCCAGCACTACTAGTGCGGCTGGAATGGTAGTAATACAAGATTTTAGAACTGATCCTGACCTTGAATTACAGGAAGAGAGCAATGAGTTAGAAGGACATCCACGCAGGGTAAGATCAGTCCGTTTCCATCCTCGTGATAGTCAGGTTCTTGCAACTGGTAGCGAGGATGGCATTGTCAGGCTTTGGAACCGGAGTACCGGGCAATGCAGAATTCTAGAAGGACATCAAGATAGTGTACGCTCAGTCCTGTTTAATCCAACAGGCGATGTGCTTGCCAGTTGTAGTCAAGACGGAACTATCAAATTGTGGAATGTTCAAGAGAGTACACATCTTCAAACTTTGCAATCGCCTGCGCCTTACCAAAATACAAACTTTACCGGTGTTATGGGCTTGACCAGTGCTCAGAAATTAGCTCTCATGCATTTGGGGGCGATCGGTGTAGAGTAATTTGGTTACCGCTCTTTTTGCTATTCCCGTCACAAGCAGCAGGGTATCTAGACATTAAGCCCTACAGGTGTCTTACGCCTCAAGAGGCGGGGAATGTACCCTTGATACGATTCAAATTTTGTAGGTGCAAATTTCTCACTCAACCAAGCGCACCTTTCCTGCTTCCAACTACCCATTTTGCTTTAAGATTACTGCCTTGTCGTCAGAACACTTTACCTAAACGGGCGACTCATAAAACTCCCCCGCTGTTCTAACTGAAAACCGCCGAACAACACGCCCAGTCATACCTCTACCCACAGCATCTTCAAACCACAACTGATTTCGGCAGTCGAAACAGGAAGAAGGGCGGTTTGTAGCCACTCGGAGATCGCTGCCGTCCAGCCAGCCACGTCTTCTGGATAGGAGATCGCCAACACCTCCTCCTTCTTCACCGCCTCCATTTGATCCACCATCGCTAGCACTGCCTCCCTCTCCACCTCTGCCACGATCGATCCTTCTTGCCTGGATTTCCCCTTAGATCGCTGCTTCCGGGGCGGCGCTGGCTCCATCAACTCACTCAAATCCACCGCCATTGTCTGCCGCACCAGGTCATCAAAAAAAACCGCTCCACCACCGGGTTCCGTGATCCCTGTTTCCACTCCTCAATCCATGTTTTAGACCGCGCCGCATACACCTCAGCCATTCGCAGAAACGCCTCCCCCGCCAACCACAGCTGCTCCGCCTCCGGTACCTGCGAAATCCCCTTCTCCACCTCTGCCAGCAACCCCTCAAAATCCACCTGCTCCAGCATCATCCGAGCAGATTGCAGCGCCTCCCACAGCAGCGGTTCTAACTGTTCCGTCATCCTTGTATCCCCACTCGTAAATGCCTCGCATGGTAAGAACAAGGGCGTGCCGGGCACTGCGACACCGAATGCTGCTCCTCGCGGGCGAACCGTTCAAACCCACTCCGTCGTCCGTTGCCGTACCGCTGGTATAGTGCTTCCAGCAGTTGACGGGCTTACTCCTTCACCGTTCACGGCGGCAACCCGAAGGTATGTTGTGGCCCAGTCATCGCGATCGGCTGACTGCCCATCCACAACTCCACACACATCGCGTGAATCACCATCTCATCGTTCGCCTGCCGGGGCCTGTCCACATAGGTATGCAGCACCACAAAGGGAATCTCTAGAATTGATACCACAATCTCCTCCACCTGGAGCGATCGCCGCGCCCCCCCGTTGCGCCCTTTCCGGTAATAGGACCGCCGGCTGTGGCAAACCTCGTCCTGCCAGCAGCTATCCCCGCCAATCGCTTCGTCATGGAGTTTGCGAGCCTCAGTAGCCGTTAACAAACTACACGCTCAGCACTTCTCATTGAGCGATCGCCCCATATGCCCTGCTCCAGGAAGCATCCCTGGTTATGCCTGAAACCCTTGTACTTCCAGAAATTAGCTCTAATAATCTTAGAATAATCAGATAGAGATAAGTGGAATTACTTTACTTTCTCCTCTCAATCTTTCTGGATTATCCCTAGTCCCTGATTGGGCAGCAGTGTCTGCATCAGAGTTCGAGATGCTGGGATCGCGAGTAGGATTGCTCGGCTGGATTGCTTGCCTGCTGCTTCTGCTTTTCCGGGTTTAGTTGTTGTGACAGAGCTTGTTGGCGCAATTGTTTGTTAAGTTGGTCGATCGCCGAGCAGTCCTGCTCCGTCAGGCCATACCCTTGGTATTGACCCTCGGAGTAGCCCATTAGAAGGCGATCGCGGTGGTAGAGTTCCGGTTGACCTTCCTCACCCAAGTGAATCTGATAGTCCTCAAGCGTTGCAGCCTTGAGTTTGTCTCTTCCCACCTTCTCCTGGTTCCATATTTCTTGAATTTGAGGTACTAGACGATGAACATATTCATTTTGTATCTTCAAAATATCCTCAAGTGAGTCAGTCGTAACTGCCTGTCCATTTACCCACTCGACCCCAGGACGTTCGATTTCAATCTCTCTTGCTAGCCGTTTCTGGAGCGCTGGGAGTGTGTAGCCTCGGCCCAGCTGAGACCCTGACATCCTGACCACTTCGCCTTTAGTATCCGCTTGCTCAAAAATGATGCCTGGTTTGCCGAGGCGATCGCACCTCCTGAGTGTAATGCTGTGGTTTTGCAGCAACGCCTCTTGCAGTTGATCGAGCCCTCGTCCTGGAATTGCCTCTTGGTCAATGGCGTCTTGCATTACGACCATCACAGGCGGAACCCCAGTTTGCTGCCACGCCTCCACTTGTCTTCGGGTAGGAGATCGCCGCTCGATTTCGTAGGAGCTTTTTAGAGGTTGAAGCCCATACTCTTTTTCGGTTTCTCGGCAGATACGTTGGCTGCGCTCATGATCTTGCCAAGTTGGAATGGCGCGACCATCTAGCAGATTGATGCGACTGGCAACGAAATGCGTATGCCGATGCTTCGTATCTTCGTGGATGGCACAGAACCATTGATACTCGTATAGTTCCGTTTCAATGAACTCATTCACCTGCTGTTTGTATGCAGTTTTGTCGTCACGTCGTAGCAATTCTGGTTCGCGTGCTGATACGACTAATCCCGCAAAGCGATCGATCGCTCTATCTTTTAGAAACTCATCACTCAAATCCTGAGTTGCTGCATCTGCATAGCTGTAGGCATCAATCAAGTGATAAACGGGCCGCTCAATTTGGGGGTTTAAGTCGCGTGATAGGAGGAATTCTCGCGCGATGGTATCCGAATCGGAACCCATAACGGTACCCCCGAGTAACCGAGCCGCTTCCTTATCGAGCACGTATTGAGTGGTTTCTCTAAAGTTGTGATTCTGCAACGTCTTCCCAATCATGCGTCTGTTTCCTCCTGATTGGTATGCTTGCCTGGGCTCAATTGCAGCCCGATTTCTACTAGCAACTTCTCAAGCCGTTCTAGTTGTTCTAGATAAGCTGGGGTGAGGGGTAAATCTCTATTTTGCTGAACTGCTATATTCATGGCCTTCGCCATTTGATTGCAGAGAGCTCTGAGTTGAGCGAGCTGAACGTAGGCTTCTCGGTTGATTTGAGGGGCGATCGCCCGAGGTCGAGGAATGCCAGATCCGAACACTTTCGCTCGCACAAACGCTGAGAGATTAACCCCCTGCCGTAGTTCTTCTAGTCGCTGTTCCTCTGCTTCAGTGACGTAAAAGCGCTTGGCGATCGTTCTGCGTTGATGTAGTTCAAAACCTCCTAAAGCCTCTCGAATCTCACCTTTGAGTTCCGCGATCGCCTGATCCATCGACTCAAACTTAGGCATAAAACTCCAGCTTGCCACCGAGCCATCAGAATTCTGTACTAACACTTCTGGATGAATTTCGGTAGGCAATAGAGCAGAAACCAGCATGCCCAAATTCAAAGTTTTGCTAAGACCGCCTTCTGAAGCCGTCAGCCTCTGCCTGATTTCGTTAGAAGAGTAGTAGAAGCATTCCATCGGAGTCATGGCGATTTGGGCAAGACTCAGTGAGGCCATTATGGGCAAGCCGCCGAAGATTTATCCCGAGAGCACTGCGAACCAGTTGAGTTCAAAACTGGAGCACCTGGCGCAAAACCCCAAGGGCTTGCAGGTGAAAGAGCTGGTGTTTCGGCTCAGGCCTAAAATCGAAGCGGCGCAGGAATCGGGCTACACCTTAGAAGATATTGCCAACCTGTTTAAGGCAGAAGGCGTTGACCTAACCTTAAATACTCTGAAGCGGTACTTACAAGAGAGCCGAGCTCTCAATTATCAAGCTGACCTGCCGGTAATACCGACTTTAGATTCCAAGCCTGCCAAGGCAAAAAAGACGAACTCCCTTCCCGTTCCTTCATCCTCGCGATCGCAACAATCAGGGCTACCACTCGAAGAGCAACCACGACCTCATATAGAGCGTGAGATGCAACCGTCATTAACCAATACTAACGAGCATGGTTTTCAAGAAATGCGTGCTGATGACGACCTCTAAACGGAGATAAAAAGTGGAGCAATGGCTAGTAAAACAATGAAACTCCAACCTCAAGTTGCTGAACCCCGAACCAAGCAACTGAACCCGAAACGCATGATTGGGATTACCTCCGACAAGGGTGGTAATGGCAAAAGTACAGTTGCTCGGGCTCTAGGTGACATCCTCATTCGACGAGACATCCCCACTCGGGCTTTTGATTGCGATCGCCGCAATGCCCAACTGCACCGACATTACAACCAAGCGTTTTCGTCTGCCTTTGATTCTGATGCAGGTGTAAGCCGGATTGATTTAAGCGTCAGAGGGGGAGCCGATGAACTCCTCAACGGTTTGGAATCTCCCACAACCCAAATTGTGCTGATTGATTTTCCTGCGGGTGGAGGAGAACTCTTTGAGCGCTTTGAACGAGAGATCAAACTCTTCGACTTCCTGGATGAAATCGGGTATCAATTGACGATGGTCAGTGTACTCAGTCGGGTCAAAGATAGCATCAACTCCCTCAGAACCCTGATAGAGTTCTGTGGCGATCGCGCGGACCATGTGGTGCTGAAGAACTGCTTTTTTGGAGAACCCGAGAAATTCAGCCGCTTTGACCAGAGCAAAACGAAGGAGCTGGTATTGCAAACTGGTGGGGTAATTCTCAACTTTAGATGAAGCCGAAGCAGAATTTTTCAAAGCTGCGGAGTTTTTAGGGTTGGCTTAGAGGTCAGCGGAGCAAAAAGAGATTCAGGGTGCGACCATATTGCCTTTCAGGTCTAGAAGTAAGGCAGCTCAATCTAACAACTCTTGACTCAATTAGGTATCCATAATGGCTAGCAGCACTCCTGACAGTAATGGCAGCCACAAGCCAATTCTCACCGGGAATACGGTTCTCGACAAACTGCTTAACCAACTGGAGAAGGGCGATCGCGAGTTCATCTTGCGATTAATGGCAGAGTTGGGCATCCCAACCAATGACCCGATGCACCCTTTTTTAGTGGCGTTACAATACTATGTCCAGATTCTCAGAGAGATTCCAGCTGCAATGAAATCAGCAGCGGATGAATCGTTTCGTAAAGCTGCCACGGTTTATGGCAGCATCCAATCCAATTTGAATTACTCAGTGGCTCAAATCGAAGGCATTCGGTTGCAGTGGGGGGAAGACACCAGAGCTTTGCTGCCTGAGTTCAGGTCTACCTTTAATGCGGCTTTCGACCAGGCCATTCAGTCAGCGGATGTAGTACTGAAAAAGAAAGTAGAGGTGTATCGTCAAGAGGTTAATCAGATCAACGCCACGGCTTTACGGGATTGGAGCCAAGAGCTCGTCTGCACTCGCAATCTCTATCTGAGCGATGTCTTTTGGCAGGGTTTGGTTTGGGCCAGTAGTGCTACGGCGATCGCCCTAGTGGTGGTAGCAGGGTCAGCTTACTGGCTAGGGACTCAGCAGGGACGGGTGAGTGCTGCCCAAGAGTTTGGCAACCAGGACTGGTACATTATCGGTCAACAGTTGATTAATCGAGCAGATAATAAGCAACGGTTGATTCGTTGCAACGAAGACCGCAACGCAAAATGTACCCTCTGGATAGAAAACCCACCCCAACAGTAGGGAAACGACGCAACCTTTTCATCGTTGTTTCTTACTTGCCCCAATTCTTTGGTTTAGGTAATGACGGGCGATCGCCCCTCTCACTTCTTCCACTTTGGGAATACAACTTTGCCGAGTGTTGGGGGCATAACTGCTCGGTGATCGATCAATACCTGAAGCATAGAGAGTTGCTGCTCTAACTTGGCGACTGCCTCCCGCCGTTGGATACTTACTTCCCAGTCGCGGTGTTTTTCACTTCTTGCCTTGTCTAGATGCTGATTTTTGTACTCAGGGTTCTTGCTGCGGAGCTTTTAGTAGATATGCTCCCCTGCGGGGACGGGACTGATCCAGATGTTAATCGGGGTTACACTACCAAGGTTGCCGATGGCTGGGATAAGTTGAAGGCGATCGCGCTCTGCTGTCACGTAAGGACTAACCATTTGATTCTGTCGATTAGGTAATGAATCGACAGAATTATATGAGACCTGCATTTTCTGTCGATAGATTGGTTTATCGACAGAACTGAGAACCCCCTCGGCCTTAGCCAGGCTCCTGCTTTAGTAGAACTTAATCTGGGGTAGATGACGATTCCTGCCAACTTGCCAATAACGGCTCACCGGACTTCAGCCTTCTACCGGGATAAAGCCGCTTGCTGCTTTCCTCAATCAACTCCAGATCTTTCAGCCGATGTACCAAATTCCGTTGCGAAACTCCTAATTCTTCCTGGATAGCTTTCAGGTGGTTCCAGTTCAACAAGTTCCGTCCTTTGCGGGCCTCCTCAATCTTGAATTGGGGCATGAGCAGGCAACTGGAAAAATATTGTGCTTGCCACTCGCGCCAATCACTTTGGGTTCTCTGGGTCGTCTGATAAAGCATCTGCTCGTCTACAGTTCGGCATAGAAAGATTTCCCTATCCATAGCTGGCGTCAGAGGAAGTTCACCCTGAAAGATGGCTCCCTCCGCTTCCGCCTGGTTGATATGTAGCACCCAGTGCCCAACCTCGTGACTTACAGTTGATTGGTAAAGCCCTTCATTAGTGTGTAAGGCTTGAAAATCCAAGTTCAATTCAATTCGCTTGTCTGTGGGATAGATTTTCGCAGCGACAATGCCGTCTTGCTCCGAGTCGAAGGACACCCAGTCAACGCAGAGGTCAAAGAAGTCAGCCGTGCGTTCAGCCAGGTTCGACCACTTCTTAGGCATAAAGTCATTGGACTGCATCGCTGCAAGGACTTTATCAGCCTGCTGTTCAATCTGTTTTTTGTTGAGTTGTCTATGCGGCTTGATCACTCCCACCTACAAGTCCTCCGGGTGCTCTTCCTGTTGTGCCTCTTGCAAAATTCGCTGTGCGATCGCAGGGTTATCACGAATTGTTCTGAGTAGAACTGGCATTTGCTTTTGATGCGTTTTTGCTAAGTCTTGTACCACCTTTGCGTCTTCCGCTGTAATTCGCCCTGCCAGGTAGCTGAGTTCTTCAGCATCCAGCTCAAGATGGTGAGCCAGTGCCCGAAGCACATCTTCCTTTGGAGGATAATCGGCGCGATCGTTTTCCAGCTTGGACAGATAGGTGTAATCAACGTCAACGAAACCTGCAAGCTCTCGTTGGCTGTAACCCTTGCTCCGCCGAGCTTCTCGAAGCCGTTTACCAAAGGTTTGATCCACCATAACCTCTCTTCCTACAGATCGATCATACCGGGGGTTGACGACAGAAATCAACATCAATTATCTTATAGCAGATAGTTGACGAGAAAAATCAACACTAAAAAACACTTTACTTAGCGTTCGTCCTGTTTGAAGCCGCTATATATGGAGTGCACTAGTAAATATTTACTAAAAATTTTGTCCCATTTGATGTAAGCAGTTTTTCTGTTGTGAGGAGACCAGCTGAATGCAGACTGTTTGGAAACCATTTTTCAGTTACAACCTCTGGGCCCTGTTTGAGCCAGCAATCGGTCAGGAACAGCGGCACTGCCCGATGAAGCGGGGTTTTCTGAAAGCTCGTGCCAAAGAACTAGAGGTTGCCCCGCTGATTCAGCAGGAAACGGTCTATCAGGAGATCGGGTTGCTGGCGCAACAGGGAATTTACGAATTTCATCAGGACGTACATTGCCTAATTGGTGACCATGGTGTGAACCGAGTGTCAGCAGTCTTGGGTTTAGAAAACAGAAGTCAGGAGGTTCGCAATCGTGTCACCCAAGTCCTGGCTAACTATCAGGTGACTCCAATTCTGCTGGGCAAAAACATTCTGAAACTGAGCCGAGGAGATGAAGGATTTCCTGAGCCAATCTTGCTACGTTCGGGCAATCAAGAGTGTAATCTCTTTGCTGCAATCGACTGTATTTTTGTTGAACCGGACGGTACGCTCCACATTCTAGACTTCAAAACTGGCAAATCAGACTTCGATCGCCGCCAAGCCTATGTCTACCTGCTGGCCGCCAAGTATCTCTACCCCAACCAGGAGGCGATCGCCTCTTTCTATAACCTGGAATCCCAAACCTGGTCAGATCCAATTTGTGCATCGTCAGTGCAATTGCAAGTGTTGGAGATGGATCTATTCCGGTTCGCCCAGCAACATCAGAACGACTTGCAGCGCTACAGGCGTAAATTAGCATCGTTTGAGGAAATCTTTCCGCCCCATCCCGGCTACCAGTGCCAGACCTGCCAGTTCCAATCCGTTTGTCAATTTACCATTTAGTGGAGCGTCTACCCATGATTGCATTAGCCACTCAACCCCCTGTTCAGGATAAAAATTGCCTGAGCGAGATTTTTGTCCTGGGTCACACCGACCTAAATCTGGTTAGCTTTCGGCTGTCTCCGCTTACAGACCGTGAGGATGGGTTGCGGCTGAGTTACCGTTTTTCACGTTACTTTCCAAACGTCATCGTCGTTTGGAAGAACGGTCTTTTTTATGCCCTAGCGAATCAGGAGCAAACCCTACCAACGGATGCAGAATGGGCGGGGGCACTGGAGTACATCCACCGTGAGATTTATGAACCATCCGATCCAGAGTGGCGATTTCAGCGATCGCGAAATCCGCAGGTGACTCCAGACATCATTGCCGCCTTTGCAGAACAGATTTTGGATGTCAGCCAACCATTTCGACCCAAGACTGTATATTCGGAGCAGAACATTGAGGTCAAGCGAAGAGCAGACTTTGGGGCAGAGATGGTCGAAATCAATCAAATGCCTCATCCTGCGATCGCGTTATCTCCCCACAGCCGCATTACGTTTCAAGGGACATTGGATGGTTTTTTGGCGAATCACCCCTACCGCCAGAACCCTGAGCGGTTACTGGTCAGTTTGAAAGTTGAAACCCTGGACACCGATAGCACTGCGACGATCGAAGAGATTGTTGGAACGATTGCGGAACATCGTACATCTCTACTCACAAAAGCTAGTGGCGCTATCAGCCGTAAAGCGTTGGAGGAAGCTCCGGCAGAGCAACCAGTGGTGGCTGTACGCTTTGGGCAAAACAGCAAACGCCTCTACCCCTATGCAATGGCGGCATTGCGACCCTGCGTCACTGCCGAAACCGCAAATCAGTTAGACATTGATTTTGGCACTCTGCTGGAGCAAACCAAAATACCGTATGCAGATCGTCAGCAACTTCTGAAGGAATACAGTGCAGCTGCAAAGGAAGCGCTGCGACCCTACAACATTCAATTCCTCAAAGCGATTAACGGCAGAGACAACGGGAACTTGTTCTGGCTACCAGAGCACCCAATCGAGCAAACACCGATTCAATTTGGACAGGGTGTGACAGGACTCTACAACGGCATCTTGCGTGGATTGGCAAATGGGGGAGTTTATCAGCGGCACCGGGACTATCAAAATGCTTCAGAAAGACCTATTCGGCTCGTGGTGCTCAATCTGCTCAAGCCTGAAGCACAGGTTAATGGGTTTATGCAGCAGGTGCGGCAGCAACTCGACCGCTACAAGTTTCCCAGCTTAGAACTCAACCCCAGCACCGAAGCCATTTCGGTGGACAACTGGAACAGTCCAGAGGGTCGAGCGACCCTAGAGGACAAACTGGATGAGTTGATGACGATCAAGCCGGACATCATGTTTGTATTTCTACCTCAGAGCGATCGCGGTTCTGATGATGACGAGAGCGGTAGCCTCTACCATCGCATTTACTCAAAGCTGCTGCGCCGCCAGATCGCTAGTCAGTTCATCTATGAGGAGACGCTTCGGAAAGAAACTCGATACGTTTTGAATCAGGTGATGCTGGGAGTGCTAGCGAAATTAGGGAACGTTCCTTTCGTTCTAGCAGAGCCCTTGCAGGTTGCCGATGTGTTTATTGGGCTAGACGTAGCGCGTTCCAAGAAGCGGCGGTTGTCGGGCAGCATGAATGCCTGTGCTGGAGTCTGCTTGTACGGTAATCGAGGAGAATTTATTCGGGCAAAGTCGGAAGATGCTGCGATTGAGGGAGAAGAAATTCCGCAACGGTTTCTGGAGGCACTGCTACCAGCCGGTGCATTGAGAGGGAAAACAGTTCTAATTTACCGAGATGGACGTTTTTGCGGCGATGAGGTTACTCACCTATTGAACTGGGCAGCGGCAATCCAATCGCGGTTCATCCTGGTTGAGTGTCGTAAGTCAGGTACGTCAAGGCTTTATAACCTTCCGCGATCAAACTCTGACCGGGGACGTAGCATTGCGGCTCCGACTCGCGGACTTGGATTGAAACTCTCTAGCCATGAAGCCATTCTGGTCACGACCCAGGTCAGTGGCAGAATTGGGGTTCCTCGTCCCATTCGCCTAACAGTTCGCTCTGAAGGGCATCCAGCATCGATCGAGCAGATCATGGATGCCACTTTGAAGCTGACCCTACTCCATCATGGTGCTCTGAAGCCGCCCCGCTTGCCGATGTTGTTGCATGGTGCTGATCGGTTGGCGGATTTGCGCCTGAATGGTGTCTATGTGCCTGAGTGCGATCGCCAATTTTGGCTCTAGTCCGCAACATTAACCTTTGACTCAGGCTAGAAAGTTAGTTGTGGCTTTTTATGGACTATTCGTTGGTATCGATCGTTATGCTTCGTCTAGCATCTCTTGGTTGAATTGTGAAAAGCGTGATGCAATAGCACTACATGCCTTGTTTGCTGATGCATTTGGTGGTGTCGCGTACCACAATAACTGACACCGACCCTGCGTTAAAATAGCGCGGAATTTCCCCCAGAAACTTTTGGTCAAATATTGTGGGATTTTGAAAAGTTGAGTGATACAAGCCTCTAATTCTTGTACAGCAAGGTTTAAACTTTTTTAGTGGTCGTTTATCACGGAATTTCGGTCATTTATTGAGGAACGTGACACCCAGACGCTGTAAGGCTTTTCAATATTTCTACTGTTATCCGAAGATAGCTGTTGGGTACTGTATGAAAGTAAACCTGTACTAGGAGACTTTATGATTTTCGTTGTTCGCAAGGATGTTAATGGTGAGTGGAGATGGAGACTAAGGGTAGGCAACAATAAAAACGTTGCTGTATCTGGGGAAGGCTACAAAAATAAGAGTGATTGTCTACACGCTATCCAGATAGTCAAAGGAGCCGAAAGCGCCCGTGTACTTAGCGTTTAAGCTGACAAATGAACGCTCAAAATACCAGCGTTGAACTGAAATATGCTGTGAGCACATACTCTTTCTTCTGTCAACACAAAATATGTAAAGACTGCTAGAATGAAGATAAGTAGAGAACTCGGTTCAACACTGGAACTGTTGTGGCTAAAAAGTTAGAGCGAATAGTCTTGATTAGCTAGGTCGGGTAACAGGGATACAAGTCAACACCAATACAAGGAGGTGATACAAGGATGACAACAAGATCTCGACTTTTGGGGATTGGTAGAGAAGCCAAAAAGAAGCTCAAAGGCAAACGTATCAGCAATCTGAGCGATCTAAGGTTTGCACTGTCGCAATATAGAACTAGCAAAAAGAAAGCTAGCGAAGCCGCCAAGCTACTTCGAAACCCTAGAACACCCAAGAAGTACAGACCGTCTCTCGCCATAACCGTGGGCAATCGTCGAAAGCCGATGCTACTAGGCGTTTACTGGGCAGATTGACGGTTAGCTCTCCTCTAGTTAGCTCTAGAGTCTGTGTAGTTTAGTTCAACACCACTGATTAGAGGCACCTATGCTGTTAGGAGACTTGAGAGACCCCGGTTTATCCGGGGTCTCTTCTCATATCTAGGTCTCAACCCTTCCACCCTCCCGCCTCCAAATCGCACGACGAAATCTCGAAAAACCCCTAAAATTTAAAGATTTATCGTGTAAACAACCTTCTCACAGTAAGCGCTCCAGCGGTTTTTTGCGAAAAAACCCGCTTAAGGTGGGGTGCCAGGGTATCGGCAATTTTTTAACAACCAAAAACCGCTGGCTGCTTCACCAACTGTCGTGTTCCGCGATCGTGTCAGCGAGGTTAGGTGTCAGAGTACTGAGAGAACCTCAAGCCCAAAAGCGGCAAAGAGCGGCCAGTTCAGAGTTGGATAACATCTACGATCTTACGTTTTCTTTTGTGACGGTGGTTGTGGCCCGGAAGGAGTTGGTGGAGTTGATGATGAGCATCAATCTCGTCTTTGCGTTCCTGCATAATCTTTTCAATCACTCTTTGATTGGTGGTGAAGTTCTTCAAACCATTAATGGTGATAGCCCACTTGAGGTCATGAAGCTGGTTGGGAAGATTGTTGTGTTGCACGATCGCATCGATCGCTCGGTTGACGATCGCATCAGCCTCGCCAGTTTTGTATTTACGAGATTTGCTTTCGCCGCTAGCTTCCTCCGCAGTATCTATAGTCTGGTCAGGGAGCGCAGGTTGCGTTATTGAAACTTGCTCTGGTACTGGTGTCGGGAGTGTCGTTGGACTGGTTAACGCGATCGCCTTTTGCTCTATTGGCTGCTGAATCTGAGGTGGTTGAGCCTGGAGTTGAAACTGAACGAACTGAGCCATAACATCAATCAACTTGTTGAGTTTAGATTCCAATCCGTTAGCTGTTGGCTGCTCCAGAGACAAATTGCTTATGGGTTCAGTGGATTGGATTGGCTGATTAACTTCGCTTTCCTCGATCAGTTCTGGTGCAGCCTCAGTGGTTTTGAAAGTGGCAGCGATCGCCTGTGTCGCTTCTGGTTCATCGGTAGTAGTGATCTCTTCCGTTTCTACTAGAGCGATCGCCTTGGTAGGTTCAGCCTCCGTTGCCTCATCAACTGCCGCTTCTTCTTCAGCCAATGCAGCTTTTGCAGATAATTGCTGGAGAGACCAAGCGACCCAAGCGGGCATCTTGTCGGGTTGGATTTTGCCGTCAAAGTGTTCAAGGATTGAGGCGATCGCAGGTTGGTCGTCTTTCCAGATTCTCAGGCTCGTGCGCTGCTGGCGCTGGTGTTCCCTAGTTTGAGTGTTATCTACTCGATCCTGAAACGGAGCAATCGGTTGAATACCACCCAAGCCTAACTTAATGCCCTTGCGTTTGCCCGCGTACTGAGCAATCACAGAGTCTGCAATCTCAAAATCAGCGTAGTGACGAGAAGCTGCTAGCGATCGCCTGAGTTCTGGATTGTGCTCATCGAGTACGGCGTAGTGACCTTGAATCGCCGCTCTAAACTCCACTGGGTCTACGCGAGGCGGACAGTACCAGAAGGTGGCGATCGTAGCGTAGACGGCGCGGAACAAGTGGGTATAGAGATTACCTCCCGCTCTGGGAGGGACGAGGTCCGAGAAGTGGCGATCGCACGCGGCAGCGACAGCGGGACCAAAGCGAGCATTGACCTCTTTGGCTGGTAGCTCCAGTGCCTCCGGTAACTCCCGTCTAATCTTGGCTAAAGCCTTGCAGACCTTCTCCGAGGTCGTCAGCGTGGGAATCTCGAAACTGAGGGTTTGTGTTTCTCCCCCACGTTTGAGTGCCCCAGTAAAGACCACACTCCAGCGCGTCTTCGGTTCAAACTTAGCTGTTGAGAGCAGCTCACTCGATCGCCTGCCTGTCAGTACCGCCAGAGCCGCAGCCACCTCTGACCACTCCGGTGACTCCAGCAAGCGAACAGCCGTCGCCACGATACCATCAGGATTGTGCAACGGCTTGACATCTTCATTGCGTTCTGAGACCGATCGCTGCTTTTCATCATTGAGCTGAGTGTATTTCTCCGTCGAGAACTTGATAGAGTCGAGCGAGAAATGATCCTCTCCCAAGTGGTCTTTAATCGCCCTACGAGTTTGGTCCATCAAACTCTGCTGTTGGTTGAGGGCTTGAGCCCCGCGATCGGACCACTCTTGCCGCATGCGGGTAACTAGTTGTTCAGCCTTGGTCCTGTTCTGAGGAACATCAGCTGGGGTGGCCTACCTGCTTAGGTCAACCAATCTCTAAACCATCCGAGAAACCATCGGAGTTACTTAACGAGCTGAAAACGCTTTATCCCAGCGATCGCGGATCGGTTCAAGCAAAAAGGACAAGATTGTCTTCTGTCGCATGACAGTTTCAGCAGTAGCTGCCATACCCGGTGTTAGCAGTATGTCTTCGCCTTGTAATCGCACAAATTGCTGCTCCAGTTGAATGTAAATAATGCAGGAGTGACTTTGGGTTGTAGGAGTTGAAGAGCGATCGCTAGAGTGAAGAGATAAAGAGTGCAGCCTCTAGTTCTATGCCGCCCACTTCAATGAAACTTGACCTGCACATCACTGATGTTCATTTTTGGACATCAAAAGTCTGTGAATTAAATTGACCACGGTAGTGGTTTCTGGATGTGATGCATAGCGAATGGGTATCAGATGTGTTTTGCCATTCTGCTTTCTACGAACGAGTTTCAAGAATTGAGCGTCTATCATTGTCATTCCTCCTGCATACACTGCCTGTGGAAACCATCGAAGTGTTTGAATCTCATCCAGTGAATACTCAGTCTTGTTGCGCCAGCAAAGGCAGGTAGACTCTATTGCTAAAAGATTGCTCTTACGGTCGAAGGTAAATGTTCTGGTTGGCAACCAAGAGCCAAACGTTAGCAGAACACCAAGAGCAGCTGGAAATAAAAATAGTCCCACGGCAGTGAAGTAAACTAGTGGAGGATGTGTTGTTGAATCGTATAAGGATTTTAGGAGCGACTCTTTCACGCCAAGCTTTGTCCACATCTCCAAGGTTGAAATAAACAAGAAGTAGACAGCAACGTAAAGAAAAACGACTAGCATCGCAACATCACAAGTACTCCTTTGTTCCTTGATGATGATGCGACTGGGTGTTGCTTCTAGAACTTTCAACATCGTGTTAGGAACCTGATTGACTGACAGATTTTCTCGAGTCTGAGCGTTAGGCTGTACTGAGACAAGGGTCTAGAGGAATGGCACAATCAACAGTCGTGCATCTGAAGTAGAGCGGTCGTTGTTTTGCGGTTTGAGGTTTAGATGGAATGCAAGGAACGGAGTCCAGAGCACATTTGAAAGCCACGGTAGTTGGAAGCAACCAGCCTTGAACCAGAGCTTTACGAATCCAATGCCAACCAATCTTGAAATAGCTGTTGCCTTTAAACCAATGCGGGTTAACTTGACGTCGCTGGCCGGTTTCTATAACGGTCGTGCCAACACTGGCTAAGTAGAGCGTGGCAACGGCGAGCACAAAGCATAAGCGCGAGAACATCGAGGCACAACGAATGTGAGAGCATTCGAGTTGAAACCTGTTGGATTTATCATCCAAAAAGTTTTCTTCAATTTCGGGAGCAGGTGCAGAAGGTGAGGGAGAGGGAGGTGCAGCAGGAAGACGGGAAGTAGGTGACATAGATTTGACTGATTTGTGTGGTAACTTACCAGCCTAAATTAATCCCTGCTTCCCTCCTAGCTCTTGTTTCAACCTTATCCTGTTTTGTCAGTCAATCAGGTTAGGGTGGTAGTGTTCTTACTCAACAAAAGATTTATCTGTCTTTGCAGTCCCAGATCACGTAGCGTTCCTTATTTCCGGCCTTAATGGACGTAATCTGACAACGAGATTTTCTACCTAGTCTTACCCCAACTCCAACTGGAGTTTCTGCATTCTTCAGGTCTTGATATGCTCTATTTGTGTATTTTCTAATTGTTCTCTCTGCTCTTGTCCGAAAATCGTCATTAGGTCGGGCGGTCGCTGGTGTAGGTGTCCCCAACGTAAGTCCGCTTGTGGCTAAAGCAAGCGCTACACAAAGTGCACGGGCAACTCGTTCTTTAACTTTGTTCATGAGACAATCTCTCCTCTTTTTCTGATGTAGTGAAATTGGTTAACAGCGATGTGAGCTTCTATCTGGGTATCAGGTAGACTCCTAGAACTTGTGCATTTATTAGTTACAATTCTTTATGTTCAAGTCATTAGCAACAGCTGATCGCAACCCACGAAGAAGCCATAGTTATGACCAGGAACTGGTTGAGTTCTGGATCAGACTCGTATCCTGGTAATGAGTTGGCGATCGCCACCAACAAGATTTATGTAAACTCAGTAGATCTCAAATTCATCGCAGAGCAGGCAAGTAAATCGTACTCACTGCTGGAAAATGGCGCTCGACAGCTTGAGGGAGAAACTCTAGCCTGCATTATTCATGAGGAGTAGCAAAGGAGGGCAAATGAGGTGAGATTCAAAAAACAACCGAGACTTCTAGGATGCAGGTGCTAGCAAGAAGCTTAAATGGAGCCCGAAACGGCTAAAACAGCGATGCTGGAAGGCAAATAGATACACGACTCCTATTGAGGGTCAGACATTAGCCTAATTCCAGCGCTGTGGAGTTCAACAAACGTTGGACAATCTGCTTGAGTTCATGAGCAAAGGGAGAGTAGGCAGCTAACTCCACCAGGATGCGTCGGACAGAAACCGTCACCCTAGCCCCCCCTTTGATTAACATCGAACGCAAACGTTCGACTTGAGCTGTAGCAAACTGAGTGCCCTTAGCCGCATGACGAATGGTCAGCATCAGGATGTAAGCAGCTTGAGCCAGCAGCAGTCAAAACTGATTAGCCACAAAGGTATGGCAACTGAGGCGGTCGGCTTGAATGCCCAGCTTGAGTTCTTTGATGCGATGCTCACTGTCTGCTCCTCGTTTGACATAGAAGGAGTCATATAACGATTGTGCAGGTAGCTCCAGATTGGTGAGTACAAAGCGGGGGTTGGCTCCTTGGGGCAGCCATTCTGCCTTCATCACCAAGCGTTGTGGGTAGTCCCAAGTGGATGCTGCGTAATATACATCATCAAACAAGCGTGCCTTTTGTTGGATTTGATGAAACTGTAAGCGAGCCCGTTCCAACAAATCTGTCATTTTGCGTTGAGTGACCTCATTGCGAGGAAACCCGATGGCATAGCCCACTCCAGGAGACTGTAAATTAGATTGTGTCACAGGTCAGAAATAAGATCTAATGAACTACTGAACCTGGGACAACACTCCTATGACTTTTCCTTCTGAAATCCTCGATGAACTGCTCAAAGGCTACCAGAGTCCCGAAGACCTGTTGGGCGAAGGTGGCATCCTTAAACAACTGACCAAAGCTTTGGTTGAACGCTGCTTGGAAGGTGAAATGAAAACTCACCTAGAGCAGCAACGTGCTGAACCTGCTCCTATGTCTACAAAGAATCGCCGTAACAGACACAGCAAGAAGACGATCAAGGGCGAGTTTGGCGAGGCGGAGATTGCTATTCCACGCGACAGAACGAGTGAATTTGAACCGCAGATCGTCAAAAAAGGGCAGACCCGCTTTGACGGGTTTGATGACAAAATCCTGTCCCTATACGCTAGGGGCATGAGCGTCCGCGACATCCAGGCACAACTACAAGACCTGTACGGGGTAGAAGTGTCAGCTGGTTTAATTTCTAATGTCACTGATGCCGTGGAAGAGGAGCGCAAGCTCTGGCAGAATCGCACGCTCGACTCGGTGTACCCAATTGTCTACTTTGATGCTTTGGTCGTTAAGGTCAGGCAGGATGGGCGAGTGATCAACAAAGCCATTCACTTAGCGTTAGGCGTCAACCTATCGGGGACAAAGGAGTTGCTGGGGCTGTGGATGACCCCAAACGAGTCTGCCAAGTTCTGGCTCTCCGTGCTCACCGAATTGCAGAACCGAGGATTGAAGGACATTCTGATTGCTTGTGTTGATGGTCTGACCGGCTTTCCTGATGCCATTGAGGCGGTCTTTCCCAAAACAACCGTGCAATTGTGCATCGTTCACATGGTCAGAAATTCCCTCTCCTATGTCTCTTACAAAGATCGCAAAGCTGTTGCCGCTGACCTGCGCCTGATTTATACGGCTGCCACGGAAACTGAGGCAGAGCAACGCCTGCTTGAGTTTGCCGAGAAGTGGGACCAGCAGTATCCGACCATCAGCAAGTCTTGGGTGAAACACTGGCAACGAATTATCCCGTTCTTTGCTTTCCCACCAGAGATTCGTAAAGCTATCTACACTACCAATGCAGTTGAATCAATGAATATGACTCTCAGAAAAGTTCTGAAAAACCACCGTGCTTTTCCGACGGATATAAAGCGTCAATTAGATTGGCTGGTCACGTCAATTACAAATTCTGCTCACCAAATAATTGTCGTCTACGTCGCGTCAATTATGCGGCCAGCTAAAAGCCTTTCAAAGCAAGCAATTCAGGTTAATTGTTGTCGTGATTTTCATGACGCGATCGCTGGTAGGAAAGAGCAGGATTTGTAATGGTGAGCAGCCAATCATAATTGTCATTTCACACCCCCACGAGATACGCAACCAGTGCATCAAGAAGAGGCAGAATCCTTTACTGGTAGACAATTGATGAAATCGACTAGCCTCGGTGAAATGCCAAAAAGCTGAACCGAGACCTGTAGAGTTTGAGATGCGCTCTGATTGCGCTTTAACCGTTCTGCCCAAGCCAATCGCCGATGAGCGCGTTGGCTACGGGTCAGGTACGAAGTGACTGGTTGCAGAGGTTGAGGCTCCAGAGGCTTCGGTTCGATTTGAGCTTGATGTTGCCGGAGATGCTCACGAATCTCTCGACGCAAGCGGCTAGCGGGAATATCGGTCCAGATCAACGCTTGAGTCCCCTGAAGCGTCTGAATCGGAGCTTGAGCAATGACGGTGATCTCAGGCTCTAGTGCTAGCGTTGGCATGGGAGGTAACTTCGCCCGCATCACTGAGATGCGTCTCCCATTGGTGCCTTTCGAGTCATCGGACAAACAATGCTGCTTCACGGGACAAGTGGCACAGAGGCGCGGATTGACGCTGAAGATCATTTGCATATCGCCGCGACGAGTATAGCGAATTTCGCGTCGTCCCATGCGATGGCCTGTGGGACATTCTACGAACTGGTCCTCAATGATTTTGAAGTCTTTGCCTGCATACTTATGGCGGCTTTTTGCCCACCCATCTGCAACCGTCATGGTTCCATAGCAAGGTGTGGAACTATCACCTGCTTTGGGAGTAGGCACTGCAGGTTGAGGCCCTGCTCCATCAGCAGCAGCAATCTCAGGCGTGAGGTCAGACAAAGCAGGAGACCACTCCGTTTGACGCCCACACCCCTCAGGAGACTGCGCGGCTCCGGCTCGAATTCGCCAGTTCCAGACCCATTGGTTCAAAATCTGCCAAAAGCTCTGCCCTTGTGCCTGCCAACTACAGCATCGGTCACCATCTTGCTCTGAATCTTCTTGGGACAGCGTTTGCTCAAATCCGCCGCGACCATTGTAGAGATTCAGTACATCCGTTGCACTAAATTGCTCAATCGGAAGTGAAGTCAAGAATAGTTCATGAATGTACTTGCCCTGACATTTGCCCACTGCCCGTTTGCGCTGGTCGAATCGCTCCATTCGTACCACGACGAGTCGCATCGGTTCGTGATAGCCACGCCGAGTCGAATCAAGACAAGGAATGTCAAACAGTTCTCGTGAATGTGGGCTATCGGGATATGCAATCGTGGCATGAGGAGCTTGTTTCAGCGTTGCTTGCACGATGGGCTCATTCAACAAATGGTAGTCCCGGCAGCGAATTGCATAAGCAATCTTGGCTTGCTGAATTGGACTGACATAGCTGGCACTGCCGTAGAGTCCATCGAGCCTGAGAATGCCATGAACTACAGCTAAGCCTTGAGTTTGAAGATAGCGTTTCACTAGCTCACAAGCCCGAGCTAGATCCGCTTTATGGGTGCCATTTCCAGGAGCTGCAAAGGTACCCAACCATTCGTGGGTATGAGCACAGGCAACCGTACTGCGAGTGCGAACTTGATCGCCTCGTTTGCGCCCACCATAGCCTGGAGCATAAGCATGGCGACTTCGTCGCCTTAACTCAGGATGCGTCGATGCCGTTATGAGAGCACGGCGTCGGGTCGCCTTGACCGTTCCATCGACATCAAAGACGACCCAACGTCTTCCGATGCGGTCAGTGAGTCCCATTGCGGCTGCCATCTCAATCGGATGTTCCAGTAAATCTGCCTCAAATAAGCTGCGCAATTGTTCTACCGCAGATTCATCGACAGCTGCCAGAAAACGGCTCAAGGTTGCTGCCGCTGGACACTGGGCTCGTTTCCACACTGACATCAGCACCGGCTTGATGCTCTCTAGCTGCTCGAAAAATAACTTTAATGTTTCCACGCCACTGACTGCATAAGCTAAGAGTAGTAGCACGAAGTCACACACCTCATAGCGTCCCATGCGTCCACGACTGACCCGAACTTGTTGCTGTAGACGTGCTAGCAATCCGCTTTGATGCCAATATTGACCTACCAGTAATGCCTCGGCTAACCAAGTTGGAATCACAGGGTTCGATTGTTCAGTCGTCGTGATTTCTAACCCTGCTAGAGTAAAGCTCAGTTTGTGGTCTGACATCGGGAACTGCCTCCTTGCAGTCTGGCGCGATGTCTTTTTCTAGCGCACTCAGAAGCTTGAGAATTCCTTTTATACCTTGCTTCTAGCGTTTCTCTTTGCACTGGTTGCGTATCTCGTGGGCACACTCTGCTTTGGGGCGACCTCTGCGGCTACGTTTGGGGCAAAACCAACGAACGCATCGAAGTGCCAATGACTAACGAACGCCAGAAGCAGACGTACTATGGAGCGCTGAATATCTTGAGCCAAGAGTTTGTTGTGAAAGCTTTTGAGCGAGCGAATTCCGAGGCCACGATTGCCTTCTTGCAAATGCTCCTGGCTGAGCATCCCCAGTCGCGCATTGCCTTGATTTGGGATGGGGCGAGTTATCACCGTTCTCAAGTGCTCAAGGACTATCTAGTTGCCCCTGAAAAACCTCATCTATCCTTTAGAATCAAGGCTTTCAGCCTCTAAAATACATTGTGAAATTGCAAGAAAACGCTCACCTCCTTGCAAAATCTAGAGAAAACAAGAGTTTCCAGAGAACCTCAAAGCCGCATTTTTCCGTGATGCGCTTGCTTGCCCCGCGCGAAATTGACGGCTGAACCCCTTCTACCATGCTGCTTGGTGTCTGAGTGCCTAAAAAATTATGGGGTTTTTCAGGGACGACTATCTAGCCTCAGTCAATCAGGGCTTAGCTGGTCCGAATGGAAAATTACCTGCATTCGGTTTGCTCCCAATGACCCTCGGCAAAACCCAGTGGAGGACGTTTGGTTACAGGCAAAGCGATGGATTCGAGAGTTCTATCACCTGTGTCATTCGTTCTCAACGGTAAAGTGGTTATTTGAGTTCGTCACCCATCGTCAGACCTTTAATTTTTCGAAGATCTTTATGTATGGTGCATTTTCATGACTCTCTTAGGATTGCTATATCCGGGGGTATTGTGGGTTCAAATATTTAATCTCTGTGGATTCCGGTGCCATTAACGAATCCTCTCAGCCCCCAATACATTGTGTTTGCAGCACTCCTACACCGTTTCGTCGGGTTGTAGTTTTTGCACCATGATAGGGCATCCTGGCGGAGCTGCCTGTCACAACGATCCCAAGCTAGCTTGTCGCTACCAGCTCTTTCGTCGCAAGCATCATGATTAGTACATGCTTCATGAAAGTCATAAATCCCAGGTACTCGGTCAGGGAACCAAGAGCATTCACCATCTCCAACGTTTCTATGCTTGGCAAGCACTGGTGCAGGGTTTGCTAGGGTAAGCCCGCCTGCAGCTATAGCAACCGCTGCGAAGATCGCGGAGGTAATTTTATGTTTAAGCTCTTTATTGTGTTCTGTTACCTTGTTACTAGTACGTATATTCATAAGTTCTGCAATCTCCTTTGATGAACTTGTGAGCTTCTATCTGGGTATCAGGTAGACTCTAAGGACTTGTTCATTTTTAGTTACAATTTGTTACATTAAAGTCATTATTAGCAGCTGCTTGCAGCACAAGGAAAAAGCTATAGCTATGACCAGGAAATAGTTGAACATTGGGTCAAATCTGTATTCCGGTCATAGAGCATATCTGTAAATTTGCTAGCGTATCAGGACTCGAAGCCTATCTTGCTGTTCAAATCTTTGGCAGACGTTGGCAATTTCCTCTCTACCCCAACCTCGCCAACGGTGAAAGCTAATGTATTGGCCTATGCTTCTACCAACTTGATTGTTGTAGAGGTCCATTGCCTTGTGACGTGACGGTCCCTGCCTCCGCCAATTCCCAGGTTCGCCCACGTATGCCTCGTGAGCATCTGTAAACGCCTTCGTATGTAGTGGACCGATGACAGAAGTTGCTAAACCGCTCCAGTAACAATGCTTAAAGGCATTGTTGCGTGTATCGTCAATGTCAGCTCCGTAACGCTTTATTGTTTCTTCATTTGCCTGCTTACGGGCAATATCAATAACCTGAGCCGCTGCTGGACCATAAATTTTTATCGCCCACTGCTCTGCTGGATTCGCGTTTTTAAGCGCTTCTCTGGCTCGTTCTCTAAGATTTTGGGGTCTATGTTGCTTGTTATTTCCTTTTACCGCAAATATATGTTGGCTATTTGGATAACGTACAAACGAGTAGCCGCTCGTTTGTGCTTCAACTGGAGTTGTGAAGGGAAAAAGTGACACTCCCACAATTAATAATTTAAGAAGTTTATTCTCCATTACCAATTTTCTCCTTCAGTTAACTAGCTGAAAAGTTTTTTATACTGGGTTATAGAAGACTTGAGTTGTAAAAGCCAAAGCAGGCTTTAAAGGAAGCAGAGCAAAAATTTTACAACGTTACCAACTCGCGAACTTCTATCTGGGTATCAGGTAGACTCCTAGAACTTGTGCATTTCTTAGTTGCAATTCTTTATATCTAAGTCATTAGTAACAGCTGATCGCAACATGGGAAGAAGCCATAGTCATGACTAGGAACTGGTTGAGTTCTGAATCAGACTCGTATCCTAGTAATGAATTGGCGATCGCCACCAACAAGATTTATGTAAACTATCCAAAAGTCCGCAACAAACCTCACGCATTGAACCGATATAACAAGAGGATGAGTTGACGGTTCAGCGCAACTCTTGGAAATTCAGAGGAGAGGGGTGCATGACAATTATCTGGAAGTTTTCCACACATCCCAGACTCAAAGACAGTAATGGGCGTCCGGGCGTCTATTGGGTATCTGACCGTGAATTAGAAACAAATATTAGAACTCTGTGTCAGTCAGATAAGAACGCTGATGCAGAATATTGGGCGCGATTGTTTCTGAACACTTTTGACTCAGACCCACTGGCCCTTAGACATATGTCTACTTACTTGGAAAAACTCGGCTATCGCGCAGCCAATGAAGTTTATAGAAAGGTGAGCAATTTTCAGCAACATACTCAACTTAGATACAACCAGCATGATATCTGGCAGATAGCTTGGTCGTTCTCTAGCACTCCAGACATTTTTTTTAGCAACTTTAACTCTCAGCTTGCCTTAGAAAACTATGCCTATAGAAAAATTAAAGGGAAAATCAATGATGAAATTGTTCGCAATTTAGGAATGGAGAAGAGGCGTTCGGACTGGGGGTTATTGAGGTATGGTACTCGAACATATCTACAAGAAGCTTTGCAAAATCAAGGGTATAAGCAACCGCAGCTTGACTGCTACTTATTAACCTGGGACAGTTTCAAGGAAATTTACGCGCCCCAACGAGCAACTGGTAGCAGCTCCCTTCCAGCACCGACAGATGAACAATTGGATACAATGGCAAATCTGTATAACAAGTTGGTACAGTCTCCTCAAGTAGCTGCTCTGGGCAAGGCTAATCAAGCGAAGATTGAAACTTGGCTCCATGAATGCATTCAGGCGTTAAGAACGTATCAAACGAAACACCTTATCTCCCTCGACGCCCCTACAGGAGGGAAAGAAGATTCTCCTGTCTTATCTGAGACCATTCCCGATGCTGCATCTGAATCTCAGTGGGAGCAAATTGAAATTCAGGAGCCTACTTTTGCCCTAACAGCTATTTTGACAGAATTACTAACACGGATAGACCCAAACACTGATAACTGCCTGCTATTGAGGCACGGTTTTGACTTAGACTATCGCTCAATTGCTCCTATCTTTGACATTTATTACACGACAGTTCGTAACCGCTACAATCAAGCAACGCAGCAATTGCTGAGGCAAGTGGCTCAATGGGCGCAAGAAAAGCTAAGTGTTATTCCTGACTCAGAAAGTCTCAATGAGATGCACATCGCACTGCAAGAGTATCTGAAAAAGTATTATGAAAATTTAATTTTTCAGTCAGTGTTTCGGACTGCATGGCAGCAGCTTGATGACCAACACCGAAAGATACTGCACCTACATTATTTTAGGCAGACGGATGTTTCAGAGATCGCCCGCCAGTTACAACTTTGTGAATTGGAAGTAAGTAACAAAGTTGTAACTGGCAGAGAAGAATTAGCAATAGCTATTAGGGAATGGATTCAAAACCGCTTAAATATTCTCCCAGATTTACTGAATCCACTCACTGACAAAATTGTAATCCTTGTACAAAGATTGATTGCTAATTTCCCCGATCCTGATTTCGTTTAGCGTGGAGGAGTAAAAATGTCAGACATTCTATCAGCACTCACAACCCTTTATCCAGACCAAGTATGGCTAGAACTTTCACCTCTTCAACTTGAGCAAACAGAATTATCACAACAGGAATATTCTTATGACGTAGCTCGCTGGACTGCATTCAAAAACTGCTTGGCTCTGGATGCCTTTTTAGCTTGGCTCAAAGCAGAATCGTTTGTATCAGACCAGCCTGAGGTGTGGCCCAGCCGAGATGATTTATCCAGTATCTGGGAGATGGTGAATGGCACAGCGATTCAGCTAGGAGAAACCCGAATTGTACTGATTCCTCACGAGGGGATCGACATCAACGAGTTTGAAGTACAAGCTGAATGGGTAGATATTCCCAGTTGGGTAGCAGATTATTACTTGGCAGTACAAGTAAATCCTGATGACTGTTGGTTGCGTATTTGGGGATACGCTACCCATAAGAAGTTGAAGCAGGCGGGACAATATAACAGGATTAGGCGCACTTACTCACTTGAGCGAGAAGAGTTGATTGAAGACGTGAATGTGATGTGGGTAGCACGGGAACTCGGTTGCGATCGCAAGGCAGTGGTTAAGCCTCTGCCGACTTTGTCACCAGCACAAGCAGAAAGGTTGTTAAAGCAACTGAGCCAGAAAACTTCCTATTCTCCCCGACTGGAAGTTCCGTTTGAGAATTGGGGATCGCTGTTGGCATTAGATGAATGGAGGCAAGCGCTATACAACCGACGATGTATGATTTCGGCAATTGCATCCAGCAAGCAGCAGGTGAACTTAAGCCGCTGGCTACAGAAGACCTTTGAAGCGGGTTGGCAGACTCTAGAAACACTACTCTCAACAGAAAGCCTCAATCTTGCTATTGCTAGAAGTATTGAGCAGTTTCGCAAAATCGAAGCTCCTCATTCAGGCAGTAGTGTGAGCGCAGGTAAACTGATCGACATGGGACTACGGCTGGGAGATCAGCGAGTAGTTCTAATTGTGGCGATTACACCTGCATTGGATAAAGAAGTAAACATTCGCGTGCGGGTTTGTCCTACTGACAGTCAAACTTATCTACCACCAGGCCTGCAATTAACCGCATGTGATCCATTTGGCGCTACTTCCCCAGAATTAGAGGCGAGTGCGAGAAGTGATGATAACTGGATACAGCTGGAGTTTAGCGGTGAACTGGGAGAAAACTTTAGCATTAAAGTAACATTAGAAGGTGTTAGCGTCGCCGAAAATTTTGTGATTTGATTGCATCACTGCTCACTGGGAGGCAGCAATGAGGAAGCGGGTCATCCTCACACTGATTAAGGGCAGCTTTGAGCAAGGATTTCCAGCCATTCTACGTATTAGGGAGGGTAGCACTCTTCATGAGACTGAAACCTTAGGTAGATTGCCTCCTGCACTTAACATTTTACGAGTATTCAATAGTTGGCAAGCAGCTTACGACCAGTGGCAGTCTACCTATCGCATCAGACCAAACCCAGGTCAAGTGACTAACTTTTCCTGCCGTGAGATAGCTTCATTAGGTTCGCAGTTAGCAGATGCCTTAAACAACTGGCTCAATTCAGACTCTAGAGAGTGGCAAAAAATTCGCGATCAATTTCAGCGTTCTTTGAGCGAAACTGATGAAATTCAGTTCATCATTCAAACTGAAGACATACAACTACGGCAACTGCCTTGGCATTTGTGGGATTTATTTTCTGAACACTACACAAAGGCGGAAATTGCTTTGAGTGCGCCAAAGTACCAACCGCCACCACTCCCAAATCCTACTAATAAAGTAAAAATCTTGGCAATTCTGGGCGATAGTACAGGCATTAATGTAGAGCAAGATAGAGCTATCTTACAAAAGGAATTACCAGGCGCAGAAATAAGGTTTCTCACACAGCCTGAACTTAAGCCTTTAAATGATTCCCTTTGGGAGCAACAATGGGACATTCTTTTCTTTGCTGGGCACAGTTCTAGTCAAGCAGACGGCAGTACAGGTCAAATCTATATCAATCAAGACGATAGCTTATCGCTTAGAGATTTAAGAAATGCTTTGAGAAAAGCAATTTCTAGAGGTTTACAACTGGCAATTTTCAATTCCTGTGATGGCTTGGGGTTAGCACAAGAACTAGCTGATTTGAATATTCCACAAATCATCGTTATGCGAAAGCCTGTGCCTGATTTTGTAGCACAGGAGTTTTTGCGGCATTTTCTAAAAGTCTTTGCCTCTGGTAAGTCTTTGTATCTAGCGGTACGGGAAGCACGGGAAAGATTGCAAGGTTTGGAAAATCAATTTCCTTGTGCTAGCTGGCTACCAGTGATTTGCCAGAATCCGACTAAAGAGCCACTGACTTGGCAAGGGCTGCACGCTAGATCCATCCGCCAATGTTGGTTGCCCCTGCTTCAACAAGCAATCGTTTTCCTACTGCCTATTTTGATTCTCTCTGGGACTGAACCTAACAGCAAAGAAGCTAAGGAACAAGTTGATCTTATTTATCAAGAAGTTCTTGGTCGAGATGCTAAACCTGCCGTCATAGCTGGGCACGTCAATGACTTAACAAAAGGTAGGACGCTGAGTGAAATCCGAAGCCAAACCGCTAACAGCGAAGAAGCTAAGAATAAGATTAACAGTATCTATCAAGAAGTCCTTGGCCGAGATGCTGAGCCTTATGAACAAAAGTCTCAGATGGATCTTTTAGCAGAAGAAGCAACATTAAGTTCGATTCGTGCTGGTATTACCAGAACTTCCTCACTTCTGCAAAATGGTAATGTTATTTCATTAGAATGTCTGGGACATCTTCCTGGTTCAAAAATTTTAGATGGCAGAGCAGGAAATGTACCTGTAGCATTAACCGCTTTGATAGATGGGCAGTCTACAGGCACAAAATGGAAAGTCCATGTAATTAATGATGGAGTTATAGCGCTAGAAAATCAGGGTAAAATTCCTGGTTCAACATGGTTAAATGGTTTAACATATGCCAAGGCTGTTAATTTAGCTCCTAACACAAAACATCCACATACAGGTACAAAATGGAAAATTCATATAATTAGTGATGGAGTTATAGCGTTGGAAAACCAAGGTCATGTTCCTGGTTCAACCTGGTTAGATGGTGAAACAGGAGAAGGAAAAGTTAAATTAGTCTCGTATCCAAACCCAGGGTTTACAGGTACAAGATGGAGAGTGGCGTTGCTAAAAGAGTAATGCTGAGTTTGGCATAATGGAGAGTATGAAATGTCCTCAATGTCATTCCACTCAAATCACTAAAAATGGGCATCGCCGAGGCAGCTATGCATTGCCATTATGCATTGTCGCATCTGTCTTCATAAATAGAATATAGCCTTACGAGTACACCTTAAGACATTGCTTGAAGGCAGCATCTACACAATCACGAAAGTTGGCAAACTCATCCCATCGCTGTCGCATCCAATTCTTGAGCACAAACCACCAATGCTCAATCGGGTTCAAGTCTGGAGAATAAGGTGGCAGATACCAAAGCTCACAGCCTGCTGCTGCCACAACTTCCTCAATGCTCTGGGAATGATGAAAGCTAGCATTGTCCAGCACAACCACATCCCCGGGTTGCAGTTGCGGCACTAAGCACTCCTCTAACCACATCTCAAACAAGCCTCGGTTGCAAGACCCTTCAAAGGTCATAGGGGCAAACAAGTATCCTGCTTTCAAGGCAGCAATCCAACTGACTCGCTCGGTTCGCTTGCCCGACTTGAGGGCGTAGAAGCGTTCTCCCACTTTGCAATAACCATAGGGATAATCGAGCCGATTATCGATGCCTGCTTCATCGACATAGACAATCTGATGGGGTCGCTTGCGCTTCAATCGCTCCGCAAACTCCCGACGCTTGAGTTCGTCGCGTTCTCGGTAGCCGTACGTCTTTTTTTGCGGCTCAACTCCAGCTTCCTCAGCGCATCACTGATGTTCTGCTGCGTCACATTATCTCCCCACAACTGGGCCATTTCGCGTTGGGTCTTGCCTCCATGCTTGCGGACAAACTCCTCAAAGCGTTTCCAGTCCGTGATTTTATGCCGACAGCCCTGCTGGAAATGGGTAATGGCTTGATAATCCCCAGTTTCCTCTCGCCGCTTCAGCCACAGGTCTAGGGTGTTGCGACTGATATTAAACATCCGACAGACATCACTTTTGCCTTCTCCACTCTGAAAAGCTTCAATCGCTTTTTGCCGCAGGTCATAGCTGTAAGGGGCAGGCATAGTTGTTCCCAACGCTTCTCTCCCTCTAGAATAGCGTCCTAATGCAGCTACGTAGGGCTATAAAAGTCAAAGAGCTTGCATGATTTGAGATTGAGCGATCGCCCTCTTTCTCTCTCCTCCTGTCGCTTAACATTAGGGAGACAAGGAAGATAGGGGAGCAGGAGGGATTGCAAGTGTTGGGATTGTCAACTGTGCTGTTTCAAGATGATGATTTCATTGGAGCGATCGCGATCACTGCAATGAATTCTGGTTGCTTACTGCTCAGTGGCAAACACTCCAGGGGTAATGCGTGAATTGGGTTCCCAGAAATTTGATTGATGTGGAGGAGCCGCGCTCACGACAGCGCTGAACTCAGCCGTAGACAACCCTACAGTAGACTCGTGAAGCACTTCCTCACTACCCATAAAACCTCCAACATCTCCGCTGGGGATCTTTAGCGATGAGACGTAAGTAGGTCGGGGGATTCTAGAGTATTTGTCAACGCATCAGCAATAATTGCGCTAGCTGTGGCATCTGGGATGTTCCCCGCAAACGAAACCGAAGCGATGGTGTCGCGTTCGGCGCTATCTGTCGCTGATCCTACGCTATCTGTCGTGTAGTTTTAGGGACTGAAATGCTTACACAGCGTAAATTCGAGCGATGTAGTATGGCAAGTGATGAGCGTGCCACTCTGAGTGTCGAGATTTTATAGCCGAGGTGTTCCACGATAAATGTCGCCTCTCCTAGCTTTAGGGAGGCTGATGGCGAGCGCTTCTCACCCCTCTTCCTTTCCGGGTTGTGGCTACCTCCAGTCCACGATCGCCATCGGCCTCCAGAAGATTCCAAACCTCAAACCTCGTTCCCCTGTTACATTACTTCTCACTCAAAGCCTCACCACGTCACCAATTTTGCGTTTTCTTTTGTGACGGTGGTTGTGGCCTGGGAGGAGTTGGTGAAGTTGGTGATGAGCATCAATCTCGGCTTTGCGTTCCTGCATAATGCGTTCAATGACCCTTTGGTTGGTGCTGAAGTTCTTCAATCCGTTAATGGTGATGGCCCACTTGAGGTCATGGAGCTGGTTGGGGAGGTTGTTGTGAGCCATGATGGCATCAATGGCTTGGTTAGCGATCGCATCAGCTTCGCCAGTTTTGTATCTACGAGGTTTGCTTGCCTCAGCTTCTCTCTCTGCAGTATCCCTATCCTGGATAGCGATCGCGGGTTGAGATATTGCCTCCATCTCTGGTGCTGTGGCCCTTGGCCCTGAATTTGATTGAGCGATCGCGTTTTGCTCCGTTGCCTGCTGAGTCTGTGGTGTTTGAGCCTGGAGTTGAAACTGAACGAACTGAGCCATAACATCAATGAGCTTGTCGAGTTTAGATTCCAATCCATCTGCTGTTGGCTGCTCCAAAGACAAATTGTTTATGGATTCAGCAGATTGGATTGGTTGACTAACTTCACTTTCCTTTAAAGGCTCTAGTGCAGTCTCGATCGCCTGGGCCATTTCTGTTTCATCCTCATCGGTGCTCTCTTCTGTCCCTGCTATCGCGATCGCCTCGCTTAGTTCCACCTCAGTTGCCTCACCAACCATCGCTTCTTCTAACCCAGCCGCTGTCGCTGTCGCGGCCAACTGTTGAAGAGACCAAGCGACCCAAGCGGACATTTTATCGGGTTGGAGTTTGCCGTCAAAGTGCTCAAGGATCTGAGCGATCGCGGGTTGGTCGTCTTTCCAGATACGCAAGCTCGTGCGCTGCTGACGCTGGCGTTCTCTGGTTGGAGTGTCATCCACCCTATCCTGAAACGGAGCAATGGGTTGAATTCCACCCAAGCCCAACTTAATGCCCTTACGCTTACCTGCGTACTGAGCAATGATCGAGTCCGCAATCTCAAAATCCGCGTAGTGACGAGAGGCAGCGAGCGATCGCCTGAGTTCTGGGTTGTGTTCATCGAGCACGGCATAATGGCCTTGAATGGCGGCTCTAAACTCCACTGGGTCTACTTTGGGAGGACAGTACCAAAAGGTAGCGATCGTGGCGTAGACCGCGCGGAACAAGTGGGTGTAGAGGTTGCCTCCAGCTCTGGGAGGGACAAGGTCCGAGAAGTGGCGATCGCACGCCGCCGCAACAGCGGGACCAAAGCGAGCATTGACCTCTTTGGCGGGTAGCTCCTGCGTCTCCGGCAACTCGCGTCTAATCTTGGCTAACGCCTTGCACACCTTCTCCGAGGTCGTGAGCGTGGGAATCTCAAAACTGAGCGTTTGCGTTTCTCCCCCACGTTTAAGCGCCCCGGTAAAGACCACACTCCAGCGCGTCTTCGGTTCAAACTTCGCCGTCGAAAGTAACTCACTCGATCGCCTGCCCGTTAGTACCGCCAAAGCCGCAGCCACCTCTGACCACTCCGGCGACTCTAGCAAGCGAACAGCGGTCGCTACAATGCCATCAGGATTGTGCAAGGGCTTCACATCTTCATTGCGTTCTGAGACCGATCGCTGCTTCTCATCATTGAGTTGAGTGTATTCCTCAGTCGAGAACTTGATATAGTCGAGCGAGAAATGTTCCTCTCCTAGGTGGTCTTTAATCGCCCTACGAGTTTGGTCCATCAAACTCTGCTGTTGGTTGAGTGTTTCAGCCCCGCGATCGGACCACTCTTGGCGCATGCGAGCAGCGAGTTGTTGAGCCTTAGCCCTGCCCCGAGGAGAATCAGATAGCAGAGCGATCGCCGGGAGATAGTCATTGTCAATCAAGTTAGAGAGCCAAGCACGTTTACCCATATCCGTTCTCCAGATTGCATTGCTTATTAGTTGAATGGGCTAGAAAAGGAGACAGACACCATTTCCCAAAGAGCGGTCAGAAGTGATGTCAGAAGACTCGTCCACCAGGAGCACAAAGAGCCTGGAACCTAAAGAGATAACCTTGCCCTAGCACAGCCGCGATCGCCTGCTCAAGGCCTAACTGTGGGCTAGTAGGGAGACAGAAGAGCATCAGGTCAGCGATCGTCCGCTTAGCAGTTGATGGCTGCTTAGTGGAAAGAGGGAAGAGATTGACGCTCGCGATCGTCCGCTTAGTAGTGGGTAGCTGCCCAGGAAAAGGATAGAAGCTTGTAGAGTTTGCGATCGCCTGTTTAAGAGTCAAGTGCTGGTTTCTAGGCTGGTTTTCAGAACAATAGAAGAGGCTGAGATTAGCGATCGCCAGCTCACCCAAAGCAACTAATAAAGAGACAAAAGGAGAGAAACTCACAGCAGATTTAGAGAGTGTGGGCCTTGATAGCATGGAACTACCTCTCATTGGTAGACTATCCAATTCAATAGTTGAAGCAGCTACCTTTTTAGATTACATATTCATTCTACTTCAATCCATATTCGAAATCAATATGCAATCCATAGTTTATGCAACTCAAACCAATAAGTTAGGCGGTCAGATGGGCGATCGGACTAAATAAGTTAATTGCTGTAAACCTAACCCTGCAACACTTTAACTAACCTCACCAACACAAATCCATAGCCAACTCAATTGATTTGGATTGCTTATATCTATATCTTTTAGAACGAATTGGATAAGCTAATCCATAACAAATTCAAATGAATATGGATAATTAGATTGGATATTTTCATAATTTGATATGGATATCTAATGAATCGGATTGGAATAAAAGGGCGATCGGCCTATGTCAACCAATAGCTAAAAAGGCTGAAACCCATACACAGAGGCAATTACAAGGATTCTACAAAGGTGCGATCGCCCTCACCCCAAGAAGCAATCCAATCCAATTCATAACATATTCAAATGGATTGGGTAATATTTGAATTGCTTATAGGAAGCGATCGCTAGTAGGGTGGGAAGCGAAGCAGTTCAGAACTGCTTCGCTTC